>CALJIC010000187.1 GCA_937974195.1 uncultured Roseiflexaceae bacterium
GGCTACGGGAGGTGGCACCGCTTGCGGGGATGGTTCGGAAGGGGCTGCACAGCCCTTTCCGGCGGGGAGAGCGCGAGATGGGGCCGGTGCCCCTCTCGCGCTCAAGCACGCTCCGACCGCACCGCGTAAGTCCATCAATGGGAGGTGAGTCCGGGCGCTGCGCCCTCACTGCGCCGGCGCGAGATCCCTGCCGAAGCAGACGCTCCACGGGCGCCCGGCGTAGACCCCGTAGCAGGGGATGCGCCGGTAGCCGGCGCGCTCGTAGAGCCGGATGGCCTCCAGCTGCCGGTCGCCGGTCTCGAGCACGATCCGCCGGTAGCCGTACTCGCGCGCGAGCTCCTCGAGCCGCCGCAGGATCGCGAGCGCCACGCCTCGCCGGCGCGCGGCCGGGGCCACGTACATGCGCTTGATCTCCCCGATCTCCGCGTCCTCCGTCGGGCGCAGCGCGCCGCAGCCCACCGGCTGCCCGCCGTGCCGCGCGACGAGAAAGGCCGCGCGGGGCACCGCGGCGTCGGCGGGGCTGAACCCGCCGCTGCCGTCGAGCCCGACGTGGGCGTAGGCCGCCGCAAGCTCCGCGGTCAGCTGCTCCACCAGCAGCGCGGCGTCCGGGTGCTGCGGGTCGACGATGGCGATGCTCAGCTCCATGTGAGGCACGATAGCGGCGCGCGAGCCAACATACAAGCCAATCGGAGGTATACTCGCTATCACCTTTTTCGATAGCTCAGGGGCGCCTATGGACCTCGACCAGCTTGTGACGTTCGAGCGTGTCGCGCGCGAGGGGAGCTTCAGCCGGGCCGCCTGGGAGCTTGGGGTGTCCCAGCCGACGATCAGCGCGCGGATACAGCTCCTGGAGGCCGCGGTGGGCGGGCAGCTCTTCACGCGGCGCGGGCGCGGGGTGACGCTCACCGACCTGGGGGCGAGCTTTCTGCCCTATGCGCGGCGCGCGCTCGAGGTGCTCGACGCGGGGCTTGAGGCCGCGCGCGAGGCGCAGGCCGGCCAGCGCGGCCGGGTGACGATCGGGGTGCTCGAGTCGCTCTCGGGGAGCTTTCTCGGGCCGGCGCTGGCCCAGTTCCACGCCGCGCACCCCGAGGTGGAGGTGCTGGTGCGCGCCGGCCGCCACGAGCTGCTGGTCGAGCTGCTCTACGATGGGGTGATCGGCATGGCCCTGATCGCCTGGCCGTGCGCCGACCCGCTCGTGGGGGAGCTGGAGCCGCTGCTGCTGCTGCGCGAGCGGGTGCTGCTGGCGGCCGCGCCCACCCACGAGCTGGCGCAGCGCGGCGTGGTGGACGCGGACGAGGTGGCCGCGCTGGCGCGGCCCTTCCTGCTGCTGCGCTGGTGGCTGTCGCTGCCCGCGCCTGTCGCGCGGCTGGCCCAGCGCGCCCGGCCGGTCATCGACGTCCCGATGGAGACCGGGCGGCAGATGGTGCTGAGCGGCGCCGGGGCGGCCTTCTTCCCCTGGATGCAGGCGTCGGACCTGCTGGCCGCCGGCCGGCTGCGCGAGATCACCGTGCGCGGCCTCGCCCCGGTCGTGCGTGACAGCGCGCTGGTGCGCCGCGCCGAGGAGCCGCCGCTCACACCTGCGGCGCTGGCGCTGGTGGCGATCCTGAGCGAGCGCGCCCGGCAGCTCGGGATCGCGGCGCCGAGCTGAGCGCCACGCCCGTGGCGAGAGGGTCGGGCGGCGCTGCGGGCCGCCGGCCCACCCGGCGGCGGTGCTACAATAGGCCCCGGCTTCTCTTCGGCCCGTACCGCAACGGTGTTCCGGTGCCCAGGCGCGGCGCGAGCAGACCGCGCCGCTAGCCGCCCGCGAGCGGGGTTTCGACAGGCTCGGCCGCGAGCGGCAGAGTCACGTGGAAGGTGGTGCCGGAGCCGAGCGTGCTGGTGGCGGCGATCTGCCCGCCGTGCTGCTCGACGATGCCGCGGCAGATGAACAGGCCCAGGCCCATGCCGGCGAACTGGCGGTCGTTGACGTTGCTGGCGCGGTAGAAGCGGTCGAAGATATGTGCCAGGTCGCTGGCGGGGATCCCGATGCCCTGGTCGCTGACGCTGATGTGCGCCTGCCCGCCCTCGCTCCAGACCCGGACCTCCACGTTCCCCCCGGCCGGGCTGTACTTCAGCGCGTTCTCGATCAGGTTCTCGAACAGCTGCTCGATCCGCACGGGGTCGTACATCCCGATCACCGGCGCCTCGATGCTGACGACGCAGCGATGGTCGCTGGTCTGGTGCTGCTCGGCGACGTGCTGCGCGAGCGCGGCGATGTCGACCGCCGTCCGCTCGCCGACGAGGCGCCCCTGCTCGGCGCGCGCCGCGTCGAGCAGCTCGAGGACCAGGCGCCTGAGGCGCTGCGCCTCCTGGACCAGCAGCTGGATGCTGGCCAGGTCGGCGGGGGCGTCGGGGCTGCGCCGGGCGCGCCGCTCGAGCTGCTGGGCCTTTGCGAGCAGGGTTGTGAGGGGGGTCTTGAGGTCGTGGGCGGCGGCCGACAGGAAGTCGTCCTTCAGGCGGGTGGCCTCCTCGCGCGCCTGCACGCGCGCCGCCTCGTCCATCAGCGCGCGGCTCTCGAGCAGGATGGCCGCCTGGTCGGCCAGCAGCTGGATCAGCCCGAGGTCGTCTTCGGCAAAGATCGGGGGGTGCGGCGTGTAGATGATCAGCACGCCGCGCCGGCGGTTGTCGGCGGTGATCGGCGCGGCCAGCACCGCGCGGGCGCCGAGGACGCGGCTCGACGCGGCCCGCGTGGGGTAGGCGCGCAGCACATCCGGCACGAACAGCGGCCGCTGCGACCGGTAGACGTCGCTGGCCGGCGACTCGTCGTCCGCAGCGCGCTCGAACTCCTGCCCGTCGATCGTGAAGCGCAGCCGCTGCGCGGCCTCGTCCCACAGCCCGATGGTGGCGTTGGGAGCGCCGAGTGCCTCGGCGGCCGAGCGCTCGAGCTCGCGCACGATCTGGGGCGTGTCGAGGCGGCTGAGCTGGGCGGTCCGGCTCAGGAAGGCGCGCAGCTCGGGCTCCTGCCAGGCGCGGCGCAGGAACAGCGGCGGCGCGAAGCCGATGTAGTAGCTGATGCTCGCCGCGAGGATGCTGAGGTTGGTCAGCACGCGCCAGGCGACCTCGAACTGAGGAGCAGCCAGCGCCAGCACGATGGCGATGAACACGAGGCCCAGGCAGACACACCCGACGGCGACCGCGGCGAGGCGCCGGCGGGTCACTCCCCTGGAGCTCTGGGACGCGCGGACGAACGCGATCGCGGCGTAGCCGAAGAGCCCGATCGCGTACAGGAGCTGGAGCAGCGTGAGCCAGAGCGGCCGCGGCGGTTCGAAGGCGAAGGTCCCGAGCACCAGCAGGCCGAGGGCCACCGGCGCGCCGCGCCCGAGCCAGTCCGGCAGGTCGGAGAAGCTGCCGACCAGGCGCAGCAGGAGGTAGACCATCGTCAGGACCAGCGACGTGGTGAAGGCGTTGAGGAGCGGCCCGGCCCGCACGATCCCGAGCGCCCCGGCGAGGCCGATCCCGATCACGAGCGCCGGCACGCTGAAGAACAGCGCGATGTCCACATTCACGCGCCGCGGCTGGCGCACGGCCCTCGCGGTGACGATCACGAAGATCAGGAGGAAGACCGCCCAGCTGAGGGATTGGATCAGTTGCTCGGCGCTCATAGCGTCGGGATGTTGCGGTAGCCGTGAGTCATTGTAGACGAGCGGCACCGAACAGGCAAGGCTTAGCCACTGCGCTGAGGAGAAGCGAATGACGTCTCGACCCCAGATCGCGGCCACCCAGGTCAGGCCGCCCACCGCCTGGGCGCTCGCCGAGCGCCAGCTGATCGACGTGATGAACGACGCCGCCCCGCGCTACCAGGAGCGCTACACCCGCGCCGACGGCACCTTCATCTGGCGCCAGACCTGGCAGGGCATGGACGGCTCGGACGACGGCTACGAGAGCTACCACAACTGGCCGCTGCTCTACGCGCTCGGCGGCAGCGAGGAGCTGCACCGCCGCTCGCGCTTCCTGTGGGACGCCGTCACGCGCCAGTTCACCGCCTACGGCCAGGTCTGGCGCGAGTTCGACGCCTACTACGACTGGATGCACCACGGCGAGAGCTCGCTGTTCTTCTACTACTTCGGCCTGGCCGACCCGGACGTGGCGGTGGACCGCGCCCGCGCGCTGCGCTTCGCGCGCATGTACACCGGCGACGACCCCGAGGCGCCGAACTACGATGTGGCGCTGCGCATGATGCGCTCGCCGATCACCGGCAGCAAGGGCCCGCGCTTCGAGAACTCGTGGGACGACTGGTCCACCCACCGCGCGGTGCTCGCCCGCTACCCGGCGCCGTTCGAGGACATCCCCGGTGTGGAGGGGCCGGTGGCGGACTGGAACGACGACCGGGTCTACGCCGAGATCCTGCGGCTGCTGAACGAGCGCCAGATGCGCGGCGACGTGCCGCTCAACCTCACCGCCACCAGCCTGGTGACGCACGCCTACATCTACAGCGGCGACGAGCGGCTGCGCCGCTGGGTGCTGGACTACCTCGAGGCCTGGGCCGAGCGCATCGCCGCCAACGCCGGCATCTGCCCGGACAACATCGGCCCGAGCGGGCAGATCGGCGAGCTGATGGGCGGCAAGTGGTGGGGCGGCTACTACGGCTGGCGCTGGCCGCACGGCTTCATGACCATCATCCAGCCGCTCACGGTGGCGGCGATGAACACGGTGCTGCTGACCGGCGACCTGGGCTACCTGGACATCCCGCGCGGCCAGCTCGACCGGATGATGGATCTCGGGCGGGTCGAGGACGGGCGCCTGCTGGTGCCGCACCGCCACACCGACGCCGGCTGGACCGCCTTCCGGCCGCTCTCGCCCGAGTACCCGCTCCAGATCTGGTACATGTCGCAGGCGCGCGCCGACCAGGAGCGCCTGGAGCGCTTCCCCGAGCGCGAGACCGACTGGCGCACCGTGCAGCCGGGCCGCGGCAAGGGCGACACGATCCACATCGCGCCGTGGTACTGCTACCTGCAGGGGCAGCTGCCGGACTACCCGCAGCAGATCCTCGCCGCGCAGTGGCGCGAGGTCGCGCGGCGCATGGAGCTGATCCGCACCGACGATGCCGACCCGGAGACGATCGACGTGCACCACTGGCAGGACCGCAACCCGGTGCACACCGAGGCGCTCCTGCAGCTGACCTGCGGCGGGCCGCAGGTGATCTACCACGGCGGGCTGCTGCACGTGCGGCTGCGCTACTTCGACGCCGAGGCGCGCCGGCCGGGGCTGCCGCCGGATGTCGGGGCGCTGGTGACCGCGCTCGACGCCGAGCGGGTGACGGTGGAGCTGGCCAACATCAGCCCGACCCACGGGCGGCGGCTGGTGCTGCAGGGCGGGGCGTTCGCCGAGCACCACCTCGTCAGCGCGCAGGTCCTCGGGCCTGAGCCGGCCGCCCCGCTGACGGTCGACGCCCGCTCCCTCGAGGTCGCGCTGCCGCCCGGCTGCGCGGTCACGCTGGAGCTGCGGATGCGCCGCTTCGCCCACCGCCCGACCTACGCCCGGCCGTGGAGCATCTAAAGAGCGCGTCAGCGCACCGCCGGGAGGTTCGGCGGGCCGCAGGCTCACGTGGCTGCTTTCCGTAGGGAGATTCGGCGAGCTGCACGCCCCGGGGCGGCTTCTCGCAAGGAGATTCGGCGAGCCGCACGCCCTCAGGGGCGGCTTCCCGCAAGGAGTTTTGGCGAGCCGCAGGCTCACGTGGCTGCTTCCCGCAAGGAGATTCGGCGAGCCGCACGCCTTGGGGCGGCTTCTCGCAAGGAGATTCGGCGAGCCGCAGGCCCTCCGGCGGGCTTTCCGCAGGGAGGTTCGGCGAGCCGCAGGCCCTCCGGCGGGCTTTCCGCAGGGAGGTTCGGCGAGCCG
>CALJIC010000188.1 GCA_937974195.1 uncultured Roseiflexaceae bacterium
GAAGTCGCCATCGTCGTCCATGGCGATGCTCGGCGTAGCGACGAAGCCGGAGGCCAGCACAAGCGGCTCGTCGGCGCGGGGGAGTGGGTTGCCCTGGGCGTCGAAGCGCTGGACCTCGATGCTGCTCAGGCTCCTCTCGAGGCGCTCCCACACCACCGCAAAGTCGCCGTCGGCGTCCATAGCGACGCCCGGCGAACGCAGGTTCCCGCTGGCGATTGTCGTAATGATCAGCGGATCTCCGAGGTCGTTATCGCTATCGCTTGCATCGTAGCGCAGGGCGAAGACCCCTTCGACGTACGGCTCGTCTGTGGTCTCGCCGCTCCACACCACCACAAAGTCGCCGTCGGCGTCCATGGCGATATCTGGCCGGCACCCCTGGATCGTATATGGTAGCTTCTCTTCGTCCATCTGGAGCGGCCCGGCCACGCGGCCACCGCGCTCGTTGTACAGGCTCACCATGGTCACAAAGTCGTCCGTGTCGATCCAGGCGAGCGCAAAGTCGCCCTCGCGGCTCATGGCCACCGCGGGATTGGCAGCCCAACCCCGCTCGCTGACCTGAAACTCGTCGGTGAAGGGCTGCGGGAACGACGGTCCCTGGGCGCTCAGAGGCCCCATCAGGAGCGCCATGGCGAGGGCCGGGACGAGCCCGTGGCGGGCGAGGCGCCGGAGCCGGCGCGGCCGCCACCGCTGCCTGAGGCGCGCGAGGTTGGCGGCCAGCCGGAGGGCCGCGACGATGGCCTGGAGGTCCGCCATGCCGCGGGCCGTGCGCAGCAGCGCGCCGAGCAGACGCGTCTCGGCGCGGGCGCGGCGGCCGGATGGGACTCGTGGCATACGAACCTCCGACAGGTCGAACGGCCTGTCTCTCCGCAGTGGGCATCGGCCCGCCCCAGTGAGGGGGAACCGCGGCCCGGCCCGGTGCTGCCGGCGCGCTTCACATGCTTGTTCGCAAGGCTACTGGAGAAGGGCGACGGCCCGCCCGGCGCTTGCACTTGGGCGCCCGCGCCGCAGGGCGTCGGGCCTGATGATCGGCTGGCCGCCCAGGCTCTTGCGCGCCGGGCGCGGCGCTGCTACGATCGGCGTATCCGGCACCCGCGCCTGCGCATTACGATCTGCTTTCTGGGAGGACTATGATGAGCGTCTGGGCGGCCCGCGGCCGTATCTTCCTGCTGGTCATCTTCGCGCTGATGGGCATGACCTACCTGATCGAGCGGCTGGTGTTTCACGCGGTGATCGGCGCGCAGGGGCTGGTGTCGAGCCTGGTCATCACGGCGATTCTCGCGGGGCTCTGCTGGCTGATCTACCGCGGCCACGGCTGGCTGCGCTGGCTGGTCGCGGCCTTCTTCCTCCTCAACGGCCTGGGCGTGCCGGCCGGGCTGGAGGGGCGCTTCGGCCCGCTCCTGGCGCTGCTGATCTCCCTCTTCATCTTTGTGACCCACCTCAGCTGCGCGCTGGCCCTCTGCCTGACGCCGGGCATCCCCGCGTTCCTGCGCTTCCAGCGGGAGGCGCTCAGGGCCGCCCCGCGTCGCTGAGGACATCTCCGCGCTCGCTGAGCTCCTTCCAGCGCTGCGCGAAGCGCGCCGCGGGCGCGCCGTCCACGATGTCGTGGTCGAAGCTCATCGTGACGCTCAGATACTCGCGCACCTCGATCCGCCCATCAACTACCCCCGGCCTCTCGGCGATGCTCCTCGCGAACGGGGCGAGGACGGCCAGGCTGATCAGGGCCTCGGCGCCGTGGCACGCGGCGAGCGCGTCTTCGGCCATCCGCAGGGCGACCGGCCCCAGCAGCGCGCGCATCGCGCGGATCGACGCGATCGGGCTGGCGCCGCCCCGCTCGATGAACCGTCGCCCCGCGTCGCTCGCCATGATGCGCTGCACGTCCCCGCCGAGCGGGTGCGCGGACAGGCCGCGCTCGCGGACGAAGGCGGCGAAGTTCGTGGGCGCGGCCAGCCGCACGGCGAAGCCCGCGCGCTGCAGCCCCTGGCCGAGGCTGACGCAGGGCTGAATGTCGCCCCGCGAGCCCGGCGCGAAGATCGTCAGCAGCATCGGCTTCGCGCCCCGCGCGGATGGCGCCTACCGGCGCTCACGCTGTGCCTGGCGCTTCAACTTGGCGCATCGGCTCGCTACCGCCTGTGGCCGAACAGGAAGTAGGCGAGCGGGCCGACGAAGTTCACGAATGACGCCAGCGCCCAGAGCTTCTTGCTGCCCCGGATCTCCTCGGCGGGCCGCCGGTAGATGTCCAGCAGGGCGGCAATCAGCAGCGCCAGCTGCGCCGCCCCCGCGAGCACGATGCCCCACCGCTGACGGGGGCTCAGGTCCTTCCACCGCTTCTTCTCCATAGAATCCCTCTCTTATCGTCTCATCGGCGCCCGGCGTCGCTCGGGGCGGGGCGCCCTCAGTCGGCTCGCGCGGTCTGCTGCGCGGCGCCCACCATGAGCGTCGTGAACGCGGCCGTCTCGTCGAACAGCGCGCGGTGGCCCGCGCCCTCGAGGATGATCAGCTCCTTCGAGGGCGCCTCGAGGGCGGCGAACCACTCCTTCGCCGGCTCCGCCCGTCCCCGGGCCTCGTGCTCGCCGAGCACCACGTACACCGGCACCTCGAGGCGCGGCACGTCGGCGCGGAAGTCGACGCCCTGGAGCTGCGGGTAGAGCGCGAACGCGCTGTCGAGGAAGCCGCGGAAGGCGTTGAACCGCTCCACCCAGGTGTACTCGGGCACGAACAGGATCGCCGGCATCTCGTTGCTCATGTCGAGCTCGGGGTAGGCGTTCCACTCGTGCTCGTACATGTTGGACGCCTCGTAGTTGAGCAGGTTCTCGTAGGGCGGCGGCCCGTTCCGGCGCAGGGTGGCCGCGAGCGCGTCGTTGCCGGTGCGCTCGGCCCAGGCCAGCGTGTCCTCGTAGAACATGCGGTCGGTCTCGCGCTGGCTCACCATCTGCCCGACGCCGATGTAGGCGTGGAAGAGCTCGGGGTGCCGCTGGACGGCGAGCACGCCGAGCGTCGTGCCCCAGGAGTTGCCCACCAGGTAGATCTTCTCCTCGCCGAACTCCTCGCGTAGGTAGTTGGTCACCGCGATCGTGTCCGCCACCATCTGCTCTACGGTCAGCGTCTCCAGCGGGTCGATGGCCGGGTAGGACTTGCCGGCGCCGCGCTGCTCCCAGGCGGCGACGACGAAGTACTGCTCGAGGCCCACGTCGGCGCGCAGCGCGCCGAGGTCGGTGCCGCCGGGCCCGCCGGCCAGGTAGAGCAGCACGGGGTTGTCGCGGCTGCGCCCGCGCAGCATCACGACCTGGTCGTGGCCGCCGATGCGGACGGTGCGCAGCTCGGCGATGCTGTTGGGCAGGCGCTCGCCGTCGGCGCCGACGATCGGGGCGGT
>CALJIC010000189.1 GCA_937974195.1 uncultured Roseiflexaceae bacterium
CCGCACGTCTTAACCGCATTGTCCGTTGCATTCCAGCTGCCGCTCAGCTGACCACGCTGAGCATTGCAGCACATCAGTCTGTGCTTGGGGCAACGGGCATCGGTGGAGGTGGGCATGGCAACGGGCAGGCCAGCACGGTACTCGCTCCCTTGCGGGTCCAGGGCCGCAGGCCCTGGCGCGGGTGGTGCAGGAGGGCCGGCGCCGGCCCTCCTGCCCGGGTGCAGGGCGGAGCGCCTGCAAGAACAAGCCCGGGTGCAGGGCGGAGCGCCTGCGTGCATGAGTGACAGGATTTACGCGGTGCTGGGGCACCTCCCCGAGGAGGCGTGGAATTCCTCTGCTCCGCTGCTCCGCGAGCCGGGAGGCGTGGAGGGCCGCGGCCCTCCGCTGATCCTTCTCCTTGCCGCTCTGCGGCGACGCAGTCGTCGCAGAGGAAAAACACCTGTGAACTGCGGCGCAGCCGTGTATCAGGCGCCTATGAGAAAGCCCGTGCTATACTGTTGGGCCATGAGAGATGAGCGCCGCGCGGGCGAGCCCCGTGCCTACACCGGAGATACGATCGTCATGCCGCGCCCGCGGCGGGGCGACCCGCGGGAAGTACCCCCCGCTCCCCCGCGCCGCAGCCGCGCGCCCGCGCGGCGCCGGCCCTGGCGCGCCCTGCGCCTGGCGCTGCTCGGCGTGTTCGCGGCGCTCGTGGTCGCGCTGGTGCTCGTGTACCTGCAGGTGGCCGGGCTCGCCGCGCAGCTGGTGGTGAGCGACGCGCGCCCCGGCCCGGTGCTCGCCTCGCCGCTCACCGGCGCCAACCTCCTGCTGATCGGCGTGGACGAGCGCCCCGACTTCCCGCAGGAGGGGGTGCGCAGCGACACGCTGATGGTCGTGCGGCTGGACACGCTCGGCCGGCGGGTCAGCCTGCTCTCCATCCCGCGCGACAGCCGCGCCAGCGTGCGGGACATCGGCGAGACGAAGATCAACGTGGCCTACGCCTACGGCTACGGCAACGCCGAGGCGCTCTACGGGCCCGGCACCACGCCCCAGCAGGGCGGCATGGCGCTCGCCGCCGAGACGGTGGAGCAGTTCCTCGGCCTCCCGATCCACTACACGGCGCAGGTCAACTTCGACGGCTTCGCGGCGGTGATCGACGCGCTAGGCGGCGTCACGATCGATGTGCCGCGCTACATCCGCGACGATGCCTACCCGACGCCGGACTTCGGCACGATGGTCGTCGAGTTCCAGCCCGGCCCGCAGCGGATGGACGGCCAGCGCGCGCTGATCTACGCCCGCACCCGCCACGCGGACAGCGACTTCGGGCGGGCCGAGCGGCAGCAGCAGGTGATCCAGGCGATCGTGGACGAGCTGCGCGCGCGCGGGCCGATCGGCCAGGTGCTGCTGCTCGGCCAGCTCCAGGACGCGCTGGGCGGCACGGTGGCCACGACGCTGCCCTTCGCGCGGCTGGACGCGCTGCTGGGGCTGGGCTGGATCGCGAGCGGGCTGGACCCCGACGCGATCGGGCGCCACGCGATCTCTCCGGCCACGGTGCCGAGCTACAGCCTGGAGGGCTCGGACATCATCTGGGACCCCGCGGGGGTGCGCGCGGTGGTGGAGGCGTTCCTGACGCCGCCGAGCGAGGCGGCCGAGCAGGCGCGCGTCCAGGTGCTCAACGGCACCGGGGTCACCGGCCTGGCGCGGCGGGTCAGCGGCGAGCTGGAGAGCGCCGGCTTCACGGTTCTGCCGGCCGCCGACGCGCCAACGAGCGATGTGGAGCGCACGGTGGTCTACGACATCTCCGGCAAGCCGGCCACCGCCCGCCGCCTGGGGCAGCTGCTCGGCGCCGATGTGCGCCGCGGCGTCCCCGAGGGCGTGGCGAGCAGCGCCGATATCGTGGTGGTGCTGGGCAGCGACGCCGCGGAGTAGCTGATGTCGCGGGCGGGGTGCTGC
>CALJIC010000190.1 GCA_937974195.1 uncultured Roseiflexaceae bacterium
AACGACACGCCCCACGGGTTCTCGCCAGTGCGCTCGTTCACCAGCACCGGCACGCGGCGGTAGATCTTCTTCGTCAGCTCGGCGTCGGCGCGGGTGCGGAACACCGGCGCGGTGCGGGTGTTGGGGTTGATCAGCGCGATCTCTTCCGGCGTGAGCGTGAAGGCACGCTGCTCGTCAGCCACGTGCCCGACGCTGGTGGCGAAGAACACGAAGCGCGTCGGCTCCTTCGTCGCGCCGATCGTCAGCGTGGAGAACTTGTAGCTGCGATGGACGCCGGGGAAGATAGCGTCGCGGTTCTCGAAGTCGTACAGGCTGACGAGCTGCCGGCGCTGGCTCAGATCGCCGAAGAAGGCCTTACAGGTATCGTCCGTCGCGATCCCGGTCGGCACGATGATCCCGGCCCGTCCTGCCGGCGCGAGCAGATCGCGGGCGTGCTCGGCGAACAGCGCGTAGGTGTTGACGTCGCCCACGGCGGTGAGCGGGAAGCGGCCGGAGGCGCGCACGAAGCGGCTCTCGGCCTCGGCGCGGTACTTGGCAGCGTCGAACTTCGCGATGCGGGCGCGCTGGCGCTCGTCCCCCTGCCGCCAGGCCTGGATCAGCTTCTCGCGGGCGGCCTTGTTCGCGGCGCTGCGGATCTCGGGCACGTCCACGAAGTGCTCCTGCTCCTGGAGCTTGATCCGCTCCCAGGGCGGGTTGCCGAGCACCACGTCGAAGCCACCGCCTTCGGAAGTTAAAAGTGAAAAGGAAAAAGGCAAAAGAGTGTCGCTGTCGGGCGCTGACTGCGCGGACTGTCCTTGATCGCTTTTGCCTTTTGCCTTTTGCCTTTTGCCTTCCCCTCCGCCTTCAGCATCGAAGATCTGAGGGAATTCCAGCTCCCAGTGGAAGAAGCCGACCTCGTCGGCCAGCGGCACGGCCATGGCCACCTTCGGGTCGCGCAGGTCCTTCGGGCTGGCGCGGTGGTCGAGCAGGTCGCGGGTGGTCGGCACGAAGCGCGCGTTCTCGGGCGTGAGCGGCTGGAAGAAGGCGGCGGTCCACAGGTCGAAGGCGACCTTCTCGGCGGCGGCCTGCTGCTGGAGCTGGCGGTAGCGGCGGGCGCGCTCGCGCACCGCGGCGACGCTGTCGTCGGCCTGCTCGTCGAGCCGGCGCAGCTCCTCGGCCAGCGAGGCCGCGGCGTCGGCGGCGGGCATGTCGAGGAAGCTCGCCTGGACGCGGCCGTGCCTGTGGAACAGCTCGCGCTCCTGCCTGTTGCGCTTCCTGATCTCCGCGGCGACCTTCTTGTCGTCGCCGGTGACGGGCTTGTAGGCGTCGTCGGGGATGCCCTGGGCCACGAGCCTGCGGGTGGCGCCGATCAGGCTGTTGCCGCACTTGATGTGGTGGTCGAGGAAGCTGAGCGGCATGCCGGCGCTGTGGCCCTCCAGCCAGAGCGCCAGCTTGCACAGGTCCACCGCCAGCGGGTTGAGGTCCACGCCGAAGATGCAGCGCTGGATCACCTCGCGCACCGCCAGGCGGAACTGCTTCGGCGTGGGCTGATCCTCGCCGGTGCGGACCTTCGCCAGCTCGCGGCCGATGCGGCGGGCGGCGGCCAGCAGGAAGTGGCCCGAGCCGCAGGCCGGGTCGACCACGCGGATGCTCAGCAGCGCCTGCTCGCGCGCCCGCGGGTCCGGCCCGGCGGCCCTGAGGCGCTCCTCGATCACCGGCACCAGCGCGCTCTTGATCAGCTCCTGCACCAGCTCGGGGCGCGTGTAGTAGGAGCCGGTGGTCTTGCGCTCCGTACCGGTGGCTAAGTCAAAAGTAAAAAGGTAAAAGGCAAAAGGATCGGCTTCAGCGCCGCCAGCATCATCGGCGCCGCCAACGTCGTCAATGTCGTTTTTGCCTTTTGCCTTTTGACTTTCGCCTTCGTTTTTGCCTTTTTCCTTTTGACTTTTAACTTCAACGACTGGACGATAGTCCAGGAGTGACTCGTAGACGCTGCCGAGCTCCTCGACGTCGAGGGCGGCGTAGTTGACGCGGCGCAGCGTGCGGCTCTCCCGGTCGTGGTAGAGCGAGAGGGCGCGCACGGCGGCCAGCAGGTCGGCGTTGAACAGCTCGGTGCCGGCGAGGTCGGCCAGCGCCTCGGCGCCGAACAGCCCGCCGTCGAGCGGGGCGAGGCCGAGGCTGCGCGCGCTCTGCTCGTCGCTGCCCTCCAGCATGTCGAAGGTCGTCCACAGGCCGAGCCACAGGTCGCCGTAGGGGCCGCGGCTGACGCCGGAGGTCTCGGCCAGGCGGCGCAGGCGGGAGACGCTGTAGTGCTCGCGGTAGATCTGGAGCCGCACGTCGGCCCTGGGGCGGTAGGCGAGCGGCGAGAGCGGGTCGCTCTCGTCCACCTCGGCGGCGATCAGGTTGCGCTCCTCGGCCACCATGAGGAACAGCATGCGGTAGACCAGGCGCAGGAGCTGGCGGTAGTAGCCGAGCGGCGTGAGCGCCCCGTCGCCGTCCCTGCCGCTCGCGAGGCCGGCGGCGAGCTTGGCGCGCAGCCGGGCGTTGGCCGGGTGGCGCAGCAGGCCGTTGCCGAGCAGCTTGAGCGCCTGCTCGACCCCGTCGCGCAGGCCGTCGCGGACGCGGCCGCCGGTCTCGACGGCGCGCTGGTGGTAGCGCTCAAGCAGGCAGCTCGCCGCGTCGGCGCTGGAGCGCGGCAGGCGCGAGCGGTGCAGCAGGCGGTAGAGGATGGCGAACTCGGTGAACTTCTCGCCCTCCAGCATCGAGCGCAGGTCGAACTCGACGTAGGCCGGGCGGGTGAAGCGCGAGTTGTCGCGCAGCAGGCGCAGGCGCTCGCCGTTGGTGACGATGCCCCAGACCTGCTCGGTGGAGTTGAGGTACTCCTGCACGAGCGCGTGCGGCGAGAGGCGCGGGCGGCCGGAGGGCGGGCGGGCGTCGAGGTTGGTGTGGATGCCCTCGATGTGGACCGGCGGCGCGTCGTCGGCCTCGCCGGCGCGGTGCGAGATGGCGTAGGTGCGCCCCTCGACCAGATAGGCGGACTGGTTGTAGCTGAGCTGGTAGCCGAGGATCTCGAGGAGCGGCAGCACCCAGCGCTCGCGGGTGAGCGAGGTGCCGGTGTCGCCGGGGCGCAGGCGGCTCTCGGCCAGGTACTGGAAGGTCTGCCACTGGCCCTTCACCGCGTTCCATGCGGCCGCGATCTGATCGCTGACGCGGCGGCCCCGCTCCATGCCGAAGTCCTCGGGGCGCTGGCCCTCGATCTCGCCGGCGGCGACCGCGTCCAGGATCTCGGCGGGGAGCAGCCCGCCCTCGGTTGTGATGGTGGTGTAGGCCATTGGGGTTGTCTCGTCCTCTCGCTGCGCCGATGACTGCTGTGTCGCTCGTCCGCTGTCTCCCGATACGACCGCCCGCCGCTACACGCGCGGCAGCAGCACGTAGACCCCAAGCACATCCGGCGGGGTGCGCGGCGTCACCGTCACGTGGCCGCCGCCGACCGCCGAGCGCACCCGCTGGTGCGCCTCGCGCAGCTTGGCCGCGCGGCCCTGCGCGATGGCGTTGAGGTCCCCGGTGAGCCCCGCGATCTGATCGAGGGCCGACTGAATCCCGAGCGTCCGCTCGTCGGGGGCGACGTTCGCGGCGGGCGTGGCCGTGTCGAGCAGGCCGAGCGCGTCCCGCTCGTCGAGCCACTGGATCTGCCCGCCGCTCCGGGTGTAGCCGCAGACCACCAGCTCCTCGGCGAGCGACGGCGTCTCCTGGCGGGCGCTCCTGACCAGCATCCGCACCCGCAGCAGGAGCAGCACCGTGCGCCGCTCCACCGCCGCGGTGCGGATGAGCCCGCAGCGCGCCGCGTGCAGCGTGTCGGTGTCGGGCGTGAGCGCCGTCTCCAGCAGGTAGTCGGCGAGCGCCGCCGTCAGCGGGTGGTTGCGGCCGATGCTCTGCACGCCGACCGGGGCCGGGCTGGCGAAGCACAGGTGGATCAGGCGGCTCTTGCGGTCGGCCAGGTGGGCGACCCGCTCGCGCACCGGCGCGGGCAGCGAGGCGGCCGGGAGCGTATACGTGCCGTCGCCGGCCTCCTGCAGCGGGGCGCCGAGCCGCTCGGCCGCCGCGCGCACGAAGCGCTCGACCGTCGCCGGGTCGCCGAGCACCGCGTCGCTCTCCTCCAGCTCGCGCGCCACCTCGTCGGGGCGGATGCGGCGCTGGGCGAAGCGGGTGCGGCTCTCCTTCTCGCGCTGGATGGCGAACTCCCACTGCCGCTCGACCTCCGCGGCGCGCGCCTGCGCATCGAGCAGCGCCTCCTGCTCGGCGTCGAAGAGGGTCGCCTGCCGAACGACGGGCTGGAACAGCGAGGCGATCAGCGCCTCGACCACCGTGCCGCTGTCGACCGGCAGGGGCACCGAGATGCCGAGCGACCGGTGGATGCTGACCGCCTTGCGCAGCAGCACCTTCATCACCGCCTCGTCCATCGGGTTGTCCTGGCCGTAGAGCAGAACGGTGCGCACCACCGGCGCGCGCTGGCCGTAGCGGTCCACGCGTCCCTCGCGCTGCTCCAGCCGGTTCGGGTTCCACGGCAGGTCGTAGTGGATGACGGCGTCGAAGGCGTGCTGGAGGTTGATGCCCTCGCTCAGGCAGTCGGTGGCGACCAGGATGCGCCGCGGGCTCTCCTCCAGCTCGGCGACCAGCGTCTCGCGCTCCTCCTCGGACTGCTCGCCGGTGACGGCCATCACCCGCAGGCCCTTCTCCTTGAGGCGCGCGGGGAGCTGCTCGCCCAGGTACTTGGCGGTGGCGATGTAGCGGCAGTAAACGATCGGGTTGAAGCCGTCGCGCAGCAGCCGCTCCAGCACCTCCACCAGCTTCAGCAGCTTGGGGTCGCCGGCGCCCGCCAGGCCCCTCGCGCGGGCGGCGTAGCGCCTGAGCAGCGTCTGCTCAGAGCTCGTCGCCGCCACCTGCCCGGCGTCGGGCGCGAGGTCGGCGGCCAGCTCGGCCACAAGCTGGGTGGGCTCCTGGTCCTGCGCGTGCTCCTGGTCGGTGGCGTCGGCCACCGCCGGGCTGAAGAGCGAGTCGGCGAGCGAGGCGTCCTGCTCGAGGTCCTGCGCGTCGACGGCGGCCTCGGCGCGGGCCGACAGCGCCCGCTCGGCGGCGGCGGGGCTGCTCATCACGCAGCGCAGCAGGGCGAGCGCGGCCCAGTAGCGGGCGCGCTGGCGCACATGGGCCCTGGCGCCGGAGCCGAGGCGCTCGCCGACGACGCCGCGGGTGAAGGCGTAGACATCGTCGAACAGACGGCGGTACTCGGAGCCGCGCGGGAGCGTGTAGGTCACCTCGGCGGTCTCGCGCACCGGGAACGGGGTGACATCATCGGCGCCGAGCCAGCGCTGCACATCGGCGCGGCGGCGCTGGACGAAGTGGCGCGCCAGCTCGGAGCGCTCCTCGTCGCCGAGGCGCTCCATGTCCAGCTGCGCGAAGCGGGGGACGAGCAGCCCGAGGAGCGAGGCGAACGCGCCCTCGATGCCGCTGTGGGGCGTGGCGGTGAGCAGCAGCAGGTGGCGGCTCGCGTCCCGCGCGAGGTCGCGCACCAGCTCGTAGCGCTGCTGCTGGCCGCTCCCCAGCCCGCCCGCGAGGGTCGCCGTATGCGCCTCGTCGACGATCACCAGCTCGGGGCAGGTGCGCAGGAAGCTGTCGCGGCGCCGGTCGCTCTTCAGGTAGTCGATGCTGGCGATGGTGTACGGGAAGTGCTCGAACAGGCTGGCGTCCGTGCGCGGCAGCGAGCGCTCCAGCGCGGCGGCGGTGCTGGAGCGCACCACCACGGCGTCGATGGCGAACTTCTCGGCCAGCTCGCGCTGCCACTGGTCGCAGAGATGGGGCGGGCAGAGCACGGTCAGGCGGCGCACCTCGCCGCGGTCGATCAGCTCGCGGGCGATCAGGGCCGCCTCGACGGTCTTGCCGATCCCGACGTCGTCGGCGATCAGCAGGCGCACCGTCTCCTGGCGCAGGGCCATGATCAGCGGCACGAGCTGGTAGGGGCGCGGGCGCACGCTCAGGCGGCCGAGCGAGCGGAAGGGGCCGGCTCCGCTGCGCAGAGTCAGGCGGGCGGCGTCGCGCAGCAGCGCGCCGGAGACGAAGTCGCCCGCGCGGGCCGGGTCGGGCGGCGCGAAGGTGGCCGGGGTGACGCGCTGCCCCTCCAGGGGCATGTAGATCCCGCAGACCTCGGCCTCGCTCCCGCCGAGCGGCCGCAGCAGGAGCACGTCGTCCTGCTCGGAGGGGAGCACCACCCACTCGCGCCCGCGGCAGCGGACCAGGGTGCCAATCTCAAAACGACTCATCCTTGCCTATCCCATCCAGAAGCGATACTGCTCCAGCTGAGCCCCCACCTCGATATCCGGCTGGACGACGACCACCACGGCGCCGCTGTCCTCGAGCTCGTCGCGCAGCGCCGAGACGTCCTCGCCAGGCTCCGGGCAGAGCACGTAGAACGACGGCGCGAAGAACAGGTGCGGCCGGTGGCCGCCCCGCTCCTGGAGCACCGCGTCCGGCGCGCGGCCGCCGTTGGCGCGGATGTACGCGAGCACGCGCTCCGTCGCCGGCGGGAGGGTATCCGGCGCCGGGGCCGCCGCCGGCGCCGCAGCCGTGGGCGTGACCACCTGCGCGCCCACGAGTCCCATCAGGTAATCGCGCGCGAGGCGGCGGTCGATACGGCTGTGGAACGGCTGGTTGCTGTACGACAGCAGGCAGCGGTAGCAGGCGCGGACGCACTCGCCGGCGCCGCGCTCCTCCCCCGTCTCGGGGTCGAAGTGGCAGATCTCCAGCGCGGTGCGCGCCACGCGCGCCAGCGCGTCCGGCTCCTCGACCAGCCGGCGGAGCACGCCCGCGCCGCCCTCGGAGGCCTCCCAGTAGATGATCCGGCTGGGGGCCTGCTCGGTGAGCAGCTCGGAGCTCAGCTCCTGCTCCTCGAGCTGGAAGACCTCCTCGATCGCCCGCTGCAGCGCGTACTGCACGGTGATGATCGCCTCGGCGCTGCGCAGCTGGGCGGGCGGCTCGATCACCAGCAGGTTGCGGGTGTCCTGCACCATCAGGCGCACATTCTGGCGCACCGCGCCCTCCAGCCCGTTGTCGGGCGCCTCGTCGCCGTCGTCGCCCGGGCCGCGCCCCCACAGGCCCTTCTGCGTGTCCAGCGCGAAGCCCTCCTGGCGGGCGCGGCGCCAGCCGTGGTTCACGCGCCAGATCGAGGCCGCCGGGCCGTAGCTGAGCCGCAGCAACGCCTCGCCGGGGGCCGCGGGGTCGACGGCGCTCGCGTCGAAGCGCCGCAGGCCGTGCTGATCGCGCGAGAACCGGTAGTGGGTCGTGATCCTGAAGCCCTCGCGCAGCCGCTCCTCCTCCTCGCAGGTGATGCGCTCGACGCGCTGGGTGCTCACTGTGGTCATCTCGAACAGGTTGACCAGCACTCTGCCGGCCGGCCCGGCCAGCGACGCGCCGCAGTTCTCGCAGAGGTCGACGCTGGTGTCGCCGTGGAAGTAGCCGCACAGCGTACAGATCTTGGCGCGCCCGAGCGAGCTCGCCACATCGCCTGGCGGAAGGAGCGCCTTCGTCACGCGGTACTTGCGGCCCTCGTGGTAGATGACGTTCTGCGGCCCGAACTCGGTCAGCGCCAGGAAGCGCGGCCGCGCCAGGTAGGTGCCGCCCTCGTGGCTGGTGCGGAGGAACGCGCGCACCGGCAGCCGCGGGAAGTTGTAGCCGGGCAGGAAGCCCTCGCTCGCCAGGTAGCGGTAGGGGTAGAAGTCGGAGTCGCCCTGGCGCCCGGAGCCGGTGTTGCACAGCAGCTCGAACTGGCGGTTGGCCTCGGCCTCGCGGCGCTGCGCCTCCCTGATCACCTCCCGCCTGAGCGTCTTGCGCCGCGAGAGGTCGATCTGGTCGCGGGCGGCCTTCAGCTCGGCCTCGGCCGCGGCGAACAGGTTGCGCCAGCGGTCGCAGGCTCTGTCGAACTCGTCGGGCGCGGCGTCGAGGCGCCGGTCGAGCCAGCCGGCGTCGTACCACGACGCGCCGCCGAGGTAGGCCTGGCAGGCGTCGAGCACGTTCTGGCAGGCGGCGCGGCAGGCGGCGCGCTGCGCGGGCGAGAAGGTGATCGCCTGGCGCACCTCCTCCTTCAGCGGGTAGCCGGGCTGCGCCGTGTCGATGAGATCGAGCATGGTCCGCAGCGTCGGCAGGCGGGTGAAGCGCAGCCAGATCGCGTGGATGTGGGCCAGCAGCAGGTCCTCGTTGGCGAGGTCCATCTGCGGCGGCGCGACCGCGCCGGCGACCATTTCGGCCGGCCGCTGGAAGAAGTACTGGTCGTGCCCGCTGCCGATCGAGCAGTAGGTCATGACGAAGGCCGGCTGGCCGCTCCGCCCGGCGCGGCCGCTGCGCTGCGCGTAGTTGGCGGGCGTCGGCGGCACGTTGCGCATGTGCACCACGTTGAGGTCGGCGATGTCGATGCCGAGCTCCATCGTCGGCGAGCAGAAGAGC
>CALJIC010000191.1 GCA_937974195.1 uncultured Roseiflexaceae bacterium
CCGCCTTCGGCTCAACCCCTGGCCGGAACGAGCACTTAAATCGGGATAATGTCTAACATTCTGCATCGGGGTCTCCAAACCCTGCGGTTGTAACGAGACGAGTGTGGGGCGGCACACTCAGAAGCCCAAGCCCTCGGGCTTGGGAGCCGTCACAAATAGTAGTCAGGCGGTAATACAGCTGTAACGGTGGGAATTGGTTTACCGGCTTCTCTACGCAGATATTCATAAGATGCATACTGGAGCTCGCCGCTGAACTCCATGACGTGGCCCTGACGTTCGATAGTGATAACTGCCCGACCATTCTGATCTAGCGAGGAGTAAAGGGCAAGTTTAGCCCTCTGTCTGTCAGCTGCGACATCGACGCCATTGATGTATTTTAGCTTATCACCCACTTCAATGCCTATGAGAGCAGCTGAGCTCCCCGGTTCGACATGTATAACGAGCGAATCCTTATCTATGACAATGCCTAGCACCTTTGGACGCTCAAGTATATATACTGTTGGACCCGGTGTTATATCATTGTGAGAAGGGGGGGTGACTTCCGGCACAGGATATGCCGGGGCAATTGTTCCTGAATGGATAGGTGTTGGCTGAGGGGATGGTAATCTTGGGTCAGTCTCAGCTTGAACGGGCGACTCCGTAAAACCACAACTAGCCGATGCCATTAGCACAAAAATGCAAAGCAATATCGCACCTGTAACGTGGAAAACTCTAGTAAATACAGTCATATGGTGTTGCACACTCATGTTCCACCTCCTGTGGTGACGGTAAGTCGATCAACATCGACTACGAAATTTTGCGATGCAGGATTTCGATAACCGGTAACAGTGATATTGATCGTGTGTGTACCTGAGCCAAGGCCGCTATAAGTAACACTTTGACCTCTTTGAGTGTTCGGGCTATACATGTCAACATATCCATAATCATTTCCATCTATAGTAACGGCTGCTATGCCCCTATTGTTTGCTTTTGAGAAATAATATGTTATTTGAGATCCTGTAAAGGTGAATCTAAAGAAAGATCCTGCTGTGTTGGCGTATGTTTGTGTCGTGTTATAGGCGCCGGAAACACCATTTTGAAGAGTCCAAGCTCCAGTGGGATAAAATCGAAAATGAGTGTTAGTGTCATCATATATACCGCTCCCTACGGAGGCGATATTAACAGCCATAGCATCTAGATCGGTTGTGCCACCTCCAGCCGCGCGCACTTCAAACGTATGCGATGATCCACTAGATACAGCCCAAGTACGAATGACCTGTCTCCGAGTTTCTGCTGCGTATCCCGAAAAATAACCCCTAAGTACACCATCAATGTATACATAAAAAGCCCCTCTTGTTGGATCTAGTGAATAAATATAGGAAATTCTATCGCCAGTAAACGTAATGTTTGTCTTCCCACCAGCATTATTGATTCTACTCATTGTATCAGAGATAGTTCCATAAGGTCCATCAATCTGCACCCATGCATCTGCCCTGCCTCCGTAAGAGATAGGGCTATGACGATCATCGTATGTTCCGGGAGGTGTCGGAGCAGCTGAAGATGACAGCCAGCATGCTAGCTCCGGCGGATTGCCAGTATAGGCTGAGTTGTATAAGTAAGAGACTCCATCCCGTGCGTCGTTGTCAACATTGTAAATATTCCCTTGAAGGAGACTTACGTGCATGAGATTTGAGGTCGCGACAGAATGACAAAGTCCAATTGCATGACCCAACTCGTGTCGAATAATACTTCTGAGATCATAATAATTAGAAGGAAGCGAGGGTGCTTGGGTTCCGTCATAAAACGCATGACCGCAACCCGTAAATATCTCCATATCGAAATAAGACCAGTGAAGATTGGCCCCTGGGAAGCTATACGTTCTCGCAAGTGAGCAATCTGGGGGAAATCGTTGGTTTTTATCCTATTTAAGCTGCTGGAATTCGAGGTGAAGGAAAAATTGCTTGAAGCATTATTCCAATCACTCGCAGCTCCATGGGCTATACTGCTCCAACCGCGACTTACAAAATCTGCATCAAGACCATAAGTTGTGGTGTATCCTGGCCAGGTGTATCTAGAGACTGTATAAGCCCGAGCCGGCGTGATATTTATTAATATGACAACGATGGCAAAGAGAATCAGTATTGATGATCGCATACTCATCAACATGTGACGATGCATTGCCGAACTCCTGCGATAATCAAAGGCAACCATCCTAAGAAAATTCACTCCAAACGAGTGATGGTGCAATTCGGTGATTTCCGAGTGGGTCAGCTAGGTTGGATACTAGACATGGTCGGCCACATCGAGCGTGAGTATGCCGTCGCCACCTACCGGAGCTGCCTCAATTGTTTCAGCGGGCATGAGCAAGTCTAACTCAAAGAGGTTTTCATGTCTATTCCGGAAAATGCCGGAACAGGCAGTTGTGGCTATCCCCAAAATGCCGGATAGACAGGGCTAAGCCTTAATGGTACCCTCAGATGGAGCCGGAGCTATCAGGAAACATTGTCAAAGCTGGATCGAAGCGCCTCGCCCGGCATCCCAGCCGGGAGTTGGCAGGAGTGACAGGGAGCGTATCAGATGGAGGCCAGCCAATCCACTCAAACACAGCTGCGCCTGCTGATCATCGATCCCCACGGGCTGATCTTCGACGACCTGCGCGCGCAGCTTGGCGCAATGCCGGACCTCCAGCTGATCGCGGAAACGACGACGTGGACGGCAGCACAAGCGTACTGCACGGGGCATCAAATCGACGTTGCGCTCGTGCTGAGCAACTGGAGCGACTCGAAAACACTTGGCAGGATCCAAGCCCTGGTACACCAGGCGCCGGAGCTCCGGCTCGTGGTGCTCAACATTCACATGACCGATCTGCGCGTGGCGGCTGCATTCGCCGCGGGCGCGCGAGGCTATATGAACCAGGAGAGTCTTCGCGACCTCCCGCACATCCTGCGGCTGGTGGCTGAGGGGGGCGTAGCCTGCTGCTCCTCAAGCGGGAACGAACTCGCCAGGCGCATCGTCCAAACTCGGGCGCTTTCGCCGCGCGAGCGCCTGATTGCCGCGCAGGTGGCAGCCGGGCAGACAAACTCCGAGATCGCATCGACGTTGGGCCTCAAAACCGCGACCATCGACACACACGTGGAGCGTATCCTGCGCAAAATCGGCGGGCGTACGCGGGTCGATATCGCGACCTGGTGGCTGCAACATGTAGGATTGTCCGATGAGGAGGGTGAACCACAGCTCTAGCAGTGGGCAGAACTGTTGAACCAGGTCCTTGGAATGCGGCAGCCATGCTGCCGCGCGCAAGCATGGCTTGCGCATTCCAAACCGCACTGCAACAGCGATTACTCGCCGCCCTCGCCGCCGCGCTGCGAGATGCTTCCCCTCCGCTGCGCTCCGGTCGCCAGTGCAAAGTGCTGCGGTCGCCAGTGCAAAGTGCAAAGTGCAAAGTGCTGCGTACTCAGTACTCAGTACTGTGCACACCTGCGTGACGTCCGAACGCCAGAGGCGTGAGGCATGACATCGTGGACCGTGAAAGCCATGTCACCCTGAGCGGAGCCGAAGGCGGAGCGAAGGGTCTCGCTGCGTAGACTCCGCCTTCACGGCGAGATGCTTCGCTGCGCCGGCTGCGCCAGCTCCGCTCAGCATGACATGGAGATTGCGTTGCCGCGCGCCGTCACCCTGCGCGGCGCCGAAGGCGGAGCGAAGGGTCTCGCCGTGCTGACAATGTCCTCTCCGACGCCCTGAGCAAGGGCCGAGTCTTCGTTCAGGCTGCCAGCGAGGGCCTGCCGCCCGGCAGCAACGTAACACCTATCCTCGAGGTGACGCGGAACGCGGCAGGGAAGCCCTCAGGTAGGGAGTCGGGCGGGCATGCGGCACGGCGGCTGACGACGCCCCCCACATCGCTTACTCTATAAGCTGAGGTGCAGCCGGAGCGAAGGGTCTCGCTGCGCAGGCGCTGCTCGCCTCGAGAGATGTTATGTCGCCGCGTAACGCCTCCCGCAGAGTGCGCGTCGAGTATCATGGGACGTGTTTTTGTGCCGAGAGGTGAACGAATGGCTCGCGCATACGCGCAGGAAACGGCGACGGTGGGCGCGCCGCCGGCGGAGGTGTACGCCGTGCTCGCCGACTACCGCGACGAGCACCCGCGCATCCTGCCCAGGCAATTCTTCGGGGACGTGGAGGTGCTGGAGGGCGGCTACGGCGCCGGGACGGTATTTCGCGTCGAGACGCAGCTGCTTGGGACGAAGCGGACCTTACAGATGGTGGTGAGCGAGCCGGAGCCGGGGCGCACACTCGTCGAGACCGACCAGCTCACGGACCTGACGACGTCGTTTACGGTCACGCCGGCCGGCGAGGGGCGCCAGGCGCAGGTGCGGATCGCGACAAGCTGGGAGACGAGCGGCGGCATCGGCGGGCTGCTGGAGCGCCTCCTCATGCCCGTGGTCCTGCGGCGGATCTACCGCCAGGAGCTGCGCCAGCTGGACGAGTATCTGCGGCAGAGGGCGGCGCGCGCCTCCTCGTGAGTGGTGGGCGCTGCGCGCAGCGCCCCTACTCCGCGGTTGCGGCGGCGGGGCGCCGCGCGGTATCATGTGCCGGGACGCGAACGGCGCCCGACAGTACCGAGCGCACGCAGGTTTCGGGCGCGTGCGGGGAGGTGGTCATGGCTGGCATGGAGGATCTGCAGCGCAGGGCGGAGCTCGCCGAGGCGGTGCGCGCGGCGTGCATGCGGGCGGCGCTGGAGGGGTACGAGCGGGCGCTGACGGACGGGCTGTGCGCGGAGGGGGCGCTCGAGGTCGCGCTCGAGTCGATTCGCTCGCTCGACATAAGCGAAGTGCTGCAGCAGTTCGACGGCGGGCGGCACGTCGCGCCGGCCCGCGGCTGAGTTCGGGCGGGCTATGCCCCCGGCGAGCGCTGAACCGCCCCTGTGCTCACCCGAGCCCACTTCGGGTAGAATTGGGCAGGCCGCGGTTCGATAAGGAGCACCACATGGCTGAGCACACGGTCAACGCGGGCGACATGGCGCCCGACTTCGAGGCCCTGACCGACACCGGCGAGCGGGTCAAGCTGTCCGACTTCCGGGGGAAGAGGGTCATCCTCTACTTCTACCCGAAGGACGACACGACGGGCTGCACGATGCAGGCGTGCGGGTTTCGCGATAACTTCCCGGTGATCGAGGAGAAGAACGCCGTCGTGCTGGGCGTGAGCCCGGACGGAGTGAAGTCGCACCAGAACTTCAAGACCAAGTACAACCTGCCGTTCACGCTGCTGGTGGACGAGGACCACGCGATCGCCGAGGCGTACGGCGTGTGGCAGGAGCGGTCGATGTACGGGAAGACCTTCATGGGCATTGTCCGCAGCCACTTCGTGATCGACGAGCAGGGGCGGGTCGTCGACGCCCAGGTGAACGTCAAGCCGGAGGAGAGCGTGGAGCGGGCGGTGGCCTCGCTCGGGTAGGCCGATGAGGGATGTGACGGTCCGGCAGCTTCGCCGCCGGACCGTCACGTTTTTCACGCGCTCGCGCCGGCTATCGCAGGCCGCCGTGCGGCGCGGCGCCTTTCGAGCAGGACGGCCAGCGCCAGGCCGAGCAGCGCCAGGGCCGCGATGCGGGCAACCAGACCGGCCGGGAGCAGCGGGCTGGCCGCCGGCCCACTGCCGAACGGGTACTCCAGCAGATAGACGGTCTCATCGGCGACGGCGCTGCCCGCGCGGCGGGCCATGTCGCTGAAGGTCACATCGTAGAAGTAGCCGCCCGCCGCGTGGATACGCTCAACCGGGAGCTGCTGGCGCTCCGCGGCCCAGCGCTCGAAGACGGCCGCCTCGGCATCGCCCACGTGGCCCGGCAGGACGATCCGGTCGAGCTGCGGCGCGTCTGCGAAGCCCCAGCGCGGGACCAGCGCCAGGCCGTGGCGGGAGAGCACCACCGCGCGCTCCGGCGCGACGGTGTGGACCGTCAGCCGGCCCTCGTGGGGGTAAGTGTCGACCACCGAGGCCAGCGCGATCTCGCTGATGCCGGAGTAGAGCGCCACGCCGAGGCTGCTGCTGCCTGGCTGGTAGCCGCTGAGGAACATGTTCGCCAGCGGCGGCGCCGTCGCGCCGATGCTGAGCGCGGTCGCGGGCGGGTCATAGGCCGGGTCGTCCAGGAAGCGCGTGTGCGGGTAGCCGAGCTGCTGTGCCACGTCGAGCGCCGCCTCGCGCCCGAGCATGTGCTGCAGGGTGAACAGCGTGGCGTCTACGCCCGAGGTCACCCCGGCCGAAGAGATCAGGTTGCCGTCCTTGACGTAGCGCACGCCGCGCACCAGGTTGACGTCCGGGTGGGCCTGCGCGATCAGCGGGAAGGTATAGTGGTGGGTCGTGGCTGAGCGCCCGTCGAGCAGCCCGGTGTCGGCCAGGTTCTTCGCGCCGGCGCAGATCGAGAGCAGGATCGTATCGGGGCCGGCGTGGGCGCGGATCCAGGCCATGATCTGCTGATACTCCGGGGCCTGCTCGTAGGGCAGGAACGGGATCACGATCAGGTCTGGGTCGCTGCCGATCGCCGCGTCGTACCCGGCGAACGAGTAGTGCGGCACGATATCGACCCCGCGCAGGATCGGGGCGCCGGGGAAGAGATGCGTGATGCGGCGCTCGGGCGCGACGGCGTAGACATTGAAGGCGCCCGAGCGGGCCAGCACCTCGTAGGGCGCCAGGAAGTCGCTCCCCTCCGTGCCGCTGTTGGCGGCGATCACCACCGCCGTGCGCTTGGTCGGGTCGTGGCGAGGCGGCTCTGGCAGCGCGCCGTTGTAGGGCGGCGGGGCGGTGTCGGTGCGCACGCTTGTGACCATCCGCGTGCCGAGCCCGGCGACGCCCGCGAGCAGCGGAACCAGCGCGATCGCGAGCGCGTAGGTGAGGCCGCGGGCCAGGTGGCGCTTCAGTGAGCGAAGCATCGTTGTCCTCCTCAGTTCCTGCTTCAGCCTGTCACGTAACAGCGGTGACTGGGTAGAACTGTAGCGGAGCGGCTGTGTGTGGTCATCACCCCAGCCGGGTGATGCCGAGGGTGATGCAGCGGCTCAGGGCTTCGCCCACGCTCTGTGTGGCGGCGGAACAGCGCTGGTATAATGGCGCACTATGTCGTTTGATGAAAGCCTTGCGCTGAAGACGGTGCCAGCAGCCGCGCCGCTGCTGGCGACGAAGCTCTTCCTGCCTGCGCCGCGGGCGCGGGCGGTGACTCGACCGCGGCTTGTCGCGCGCCTGATGGCAGGGCTGCGGGGGCGGCTCACGCTGATCGCCGCGCCAGCGGGCTTCGGGAAGAGCACGCTGCTGGCGCAGGCGCTGCGCGAGTCGCCGGGCGAGCCGGCCGAGACGCCGCAGCGCTTCGCGTGGGTCGCCCTCGAGCCGGACGACAACGACCCTACGCGCTTCTGGGGCTACGTCGCGGCGGCGCTCGAGCGCGCCAGCCCTGGGGTAGGCGCCGGCGCGCAGGCGCTCCTGCGCGCGGCCCCGGCGGAAGTCGAGCCGGCGGTGGCCGAGCTGCTCAACGCGCTGGCCGCCCACCCGGCGGACGTCGCGCTGGTGCTGGACGACTACCACGCGGTCACGAGCCCGGCCATCCACGCTGGCATCAGCTTCCTGCTCGAACACGCGCCGCCGCACTTCCACCTGGTGATCGCCAGCCGGACCGACCCGCCCCTGCCGCTGCCGCGCTGGCGCGCGCGCGGCGAGCTGGTCGAGCTGCGCGCGGCCGACCTGCGCTTCACCAGCGACGAGGCGACGCAGTTTCTCGGCGAGACGATGGGGCTGCGCCTGGACGACGAGGCCGCGGCGGCGCTCGAGTCGCGCACCGAGGGGTGGGCCGCGGGCCTGCAGCTGGCCGCGCTCTCGCTGCAGGGGCACGCCGACGTGCGCGGCTTCATCGCGGGCTTCAGCGGCAGCCACCGCCACGTCGTCGACTACTTGGGCGAGGAGGTGCTCAACCGCCAGCCGGAGCACATCCGCGCGTTTCTGCTCCAGACCTCGGTTCTGGAGCGGATGTGCGGGCCGCTGTGCGACGCGGTGCTCCTCGACGCGGAGGCGGAGACGGGCGCCGCCGGCGCCGGGGCGTACAGCCAGATCGTGCTCAACGAGATCGAGCGGGCGAACCTGCTGCTCATCCCGCTCGACGACGAGCGCCGCTGGTACCGCTACCACCACCTGTTCGCCGACCTGCTGCGGCACCGGCTCGAGCAGGAGCGCCCGGCGCTGGTGCCCGAGCTGCACCGGCGGGCGGCGCGCTGGTTCGAGCAGCAGGGGATGGCCGCGGAGGCGCTGAACCACGCCGCGGCGGCCGCCGACGCCGACCTGCTCGCGCGGCTGCTGGCGAGGCACGGGGCGCGGTTCGCCGCCACCGGCGAGACGCAGACGCTGCAGCGCTGGCTCGACGCCGTGCCGCGCGAGCGGCTGCTGGGCAGCCCGCAGCTGTGCCTGACGCAGGCGCAGGTGCTCATGCTGCATCGCCGCATCCTCGCGTGCGAGCCCTACCTGCAGGCGGCGGAGGCAGCGCTGCCGGGCCCTGGGGAGCCGGACGCCGTGCGGCTGCGGGGCGAGCTGCTGGGCCTGCGCGCGCACATCGCCATCGAGCGGGGCGCCTTCGCCGACGCGCTCGGCCTGGCGCGCCAGGCGCTAACGCTGCTGCCGGAGAGCGAGCACTGGGGGCGCAGCAACCTCGGGCTCCTGCTGGGCTACGCGCTGATGGTGCTGGGGCAGACGAGCGAGGCGGTCGAGATCCATTCGCAGAACATCAGCCGCTCGCGCGCCGCGGGCCACCAGGTGAGCGCGCTCTTCAGCGCGACCGAGGTGGTGAAGCTGCGCGTCCTGCAGGGGCGGCTCAGCGAGGCGCGCGCCGCGGCCGAGCGGTCGCTGGGCTGGGTGGCCGCCGAGGGCTGGCAGCAGCTGCCGCCGACCAGCGCGCTGCACATCTGGCGCGGCAATGTCCTGATCGAGCAGGGCGACTTCCCGGCGGCCGGGGAGGAGCTGGCGACCGCGATCCGGCTGACGCAGCACGGCCCGGGCATCACGCAGGCGCGCGCCCACACTTTCCTGGCGCGCCTGCGGCAGCTGCAGGGCGACCGGGCGGGGGCGGACGCCGCGCTCGCGCTCGTGGAGGAGATCTGCCGCGACTGGGGCCCGAGCGGGGAGCGGGCGTTCTTCGACGCGTATGTCGCGCGCGTGCGCCTGCTCCAGGGGGACGCGGCGGCCGCGCGGCGCTGGGCCAGCGGGCGGGCGAAGTGGTCCAGGGACGAGCCGCCCTCCTACTTCCGCGAGATCGAGCTGCTGACGCTTGCGCGTCTGGCCGTGCTCGACGCGTCAGCTAGCGAGGCGCAGGTGGCGGAGGCGCTGGAGCTGCTCGGCTGGCTGCGGGAGCACGCGCTCGCCGCCGGCCGCGGCGCGGTGGTGATCGAGACGCTGGCGCTGGAGGCGCTGGCGCTCGCGCGGCGCGGCGAGGCGTCCCTGGCGCACGACCGGCTCG
This sequence comes from uncultured Roseiflexaceae bacterium, assembly GCA_937974195.1. Taxonomy (GTDB): domain Bacteria; phylum Chloroflexota; class Chloroflexia; order Chloroflexales; family Roseiflexaceae; genus CALJIC01. Next base: position 9,455 of record CALJIC010000191.1, read on the forward strand.
ACGCCGCGCTGGCGCAGGCGGCGCCGGAGGGGTACATCGGCCTTTTCGCGGAGCTGGGCGCTCCGATGGGCGACCTGCTCGCCGCGAGCGCCAGGCGCAGGGGGCACAGCGATCCCGTTCGGGGCTACACGGAGCGGCTGCTGGCGGTGATCCGCCACGAGCAGCCGGCTGAATCGGCCGCGGACCGCGATAGGCCGCCCGCGCTTCGCTCGGTGCCGGCGCGCGCCGCCGCCCGCGAGGCGCTCACGGAGCGCGAGCTGGAGGTGCTGCGGCTCTTCGCTGCCGGCATGACCAGCCCTGAGATCGCCCAGCACTTTGTGGTTTCGATCAACACGGTCAAGACCCAGCTCAAGAGCATCTACAGCAAGCTCGACGCCCACAGCCGCGCCGAGGTCGTGGCGCGCGCACGCGAGGCCGGCCTCCTCCCCTAGCGCCCGCACGCACTCCACCTCGCGCCTCCACGCGCTGGTCAGATCCAGCACGACCGCTACCTGCTGACGGACGCGACAGCGCGAACGGGACGTTCGTCAACGGGCGGCGCCCGTACATTGCTCTCCGTGCCCTCCGTGCCCTCCGTGGATCAGAAGGGCTGCTCGTCGCGCCAGGTGTACTGCGGCTCGTATCCGAACGCCTCGCGGGCCGTGCGCACGCTGAAGATCGACTCGTGGCCGGTGAGCTTCTGCGCGGCCTCGGCGAGCTGCGGGTAGAAGCGCGCGATCAGCTCGGCGGAGGGCTCGTCCGCCATCGTGTCGGCGGCGTTGATGTAGGCCCTGACGCAGGCGGGCGTGGGCATGGGCGGGGCGTGGAGCGCCTTGCGGAACGCCTGCGCCACGTCGCGCATGTCCACGTAGCACCAGAAGCCGCCGGCGTGGTTCGCCGGGTCAAACGGCTTCTCGAAGCGCCAGCGGTACTCGTCCGGCCCCCAGCACCAGCCGAGGCGCAGCGCGTAGCTCTCGATGCCGTAGGCGCGGGCGTAGGCCGCCAGCGTCTCCTCGTTCAGCAGCTTGGAGAGGCCGTAGTTGTCCTCGGGCCGGCTGGGGTGGCTCTCGTCGATCGGGAGCGTGTCGGGCACGAACCGCCCGCTCACCGGCGCGCAGTGGCCGAGGGCGCAGTTGCTGGAGGCGAACACGACCCGCCGGATGCCGGCCTCGCGCGCGGCCTCCAGCAGGTAGTAGGTGCCGAGGGTGTTGTTGCGGAAGGTGTCCGGCCCCAGCCAGGGGTTCGCGCCGATGTGGCAGATCGCGTCGACCCCCTCGACCGCGCGGCGGCAGTCGTCGGGCGAGGTCAGGTCGCCGCTGATGAACTGGTGCTTGCCCAGGGCGTCGGGGGTGGCGCCGCCGCGCGCTCCCCGCGCGGCCTCGGCCGGGTGGCGGCGTGAGAACAGCACGAGCTCGTGGTCGCGCTGCAGGTCGTCGATCACGAAGCGGGCGACGCGCCCGCTTGCGCCGGTGATCAGGATTTTCATGGCTTCTGCTCCCGTCTCCTTTCAGGAAGGGTTAGGTTGCGAAGAACTCCGGCGGCGGCAGCGTCGCGGCCACCTGCGCCACCAGCGGCTCGTCGACCGCCGCGCCGGCCAGCTCGAACGCCAGCAGCAGTGCCCCGGCGGCCGGCTCGAGGCGCGAGCGCACCGGCTGGACGCGCGGCGCGTCGCGCTGCACCCTGGCGACCAGCGCGTCGCGCAGCAGCGGCGAGGGGTGGCGCAGCACCCCGCCGGCGAGCACCAGCCGGAACGCGCTGCCGACCAGCCCGACCCTGCGCGCCGCGGCCAGCGCGTAGTCGCCGAGCGACGCGCCGTGCGCCTCCACGATCCGCCGGGCGGCCGGGTCGCCCTCCGCGGCCACGTCGAGCAGCACGCGGGCGAGCCCGTGGACGTTCGGCGGCCGCTGGCGCCCGCGGGCGGTGAGGGCGTGCAGCACCGCCTCGACGGTGGGCAGCCCGAAGTGCGCCAGCACGCGCCCGGTGAGCGCCGTCGGCGGGTCGATCCCCAGCTCGGCGCGGTAGACGGCCCGCAGCGCCCGCTGGGCCAGCTCGCCGGCGCCCTGCGGCTCCTGCCAGAAGCTGGTGTGCCAGAGCCGGCCGTCTGGCGCGCGGGCCCCGATCGCCGCGCCCGTGCCGCACACGACCGAGACGCCGAAGCCGTCGGGCGACCCGGCCCGCAGCGCGCCGATGGCGTCGTTGTACACCGCGATCTTCCGCCCGAGGCCGCGCCCGCGCATCGCGCCCGCGAGCAGCTCGAAGTCCTCCGGCCAGTCGGCCCCGGCCATGCTGAAGGCGCCCGCGGCGAGCTCGTGGGCGGAGGCGCCGGCTGCGGCCAGCGCCTCCTCGACGGCGCGCAGCACCTCGGCCAGCGCCGCCTCGGGCGAGGACGCGCCGTAGATGTCGCCGCAGCCGGCGCGCCCCCAGCCGACCACGGCCCCGTCGGCCCGCGCCACCAGCGCGATCGTCTTGGTGTTGCCGGCGTCGACGCCTAGGAGAAGGGCCATCATCATCCGATCCACGGAGGGCACGGAGGGCACGGAGGGAGACGCGTCGCCCGGCCAGCCCCGGTCCACAGAGGGCACAGAGGGCACGGAGGGAGACGCGCCGGCATGTGAGCTTCGGGGCATGCAGCACGGCGCTGCAGGCCAGTACGGCATCGCTTTCCCGAAGGGAAGAAGGCCCGCATCGCTCTGTGCCCCCGCGGAACGCTAGCGCAGCAGCCGCTCCGGCAGGTAGTCCTTCAGCGCGGCGGCCATCTCGTCGTAGATCGCCTCGGCGACGCGCAGCGAGAAGACCAGCGGGTGGCTGGCGAGCGCGCGTATGGCGTCCTTGCGCGTGCCGCTCCACGCGGCCTCGGCCGCCAGCGCCTGGTACTCGCCGAGCATCTTCACCAGGCCAACCACCTGGCGCGGCATGTGCCCCTGCGCGATCGGCGCGACGCCGTGGCGGTCCACGAAGCCCGGCACCTCGACCACCAGGTCGTCCGGGAAGTCGGCGATCGCCCCGCGGTTCGGCACGTTCACCGGCCAGACCTCGCGCCGGTCATTGTAGATCGCGTCCATCACGTCGATCGCCAGCTCCAGCTCGTGGATGCCGCCGCGCGAGCGGCTCGGGTCCAGCTGCGGGTCGTCGGCGGCGGCCTGCTCGCGGTAGTGCTGCCAGTAGTCGGGCAGCGCGGCCAGAATATCCTGCGAGCGGGTCGTCGGCTTGGCCTTGAGCTCGGCGAGGACCTCCTCCTTGAAGTAGTAGTACTGGAAGTAGTCGGCCGGGATCGAGCCCATGCGCACGGCCAGCTCGAGCATGCGCAGGGCGTGCTTGCTGGCGCCGGGCTGCTCGCGCAGCCGCTCCAGCGCCTCGCCCAGCAGCGGGATGACGTCCTGCCCGTCGTAGAGGTGGCGGACGCTCCAGCAGCCGTGGTTGAGCCCGATCATGACCGCGTCGAGCCTGTCCGGGTCGAGCCCGGCGGCGCGGGCGATGCCGCGCGGGAAGATGATCGGGCCCTCGCACAGCGAGACGGTTGGGATGTCGGTGTGGTGCGTCACCGCCTCGGAGACGATGTTGATCGGGTTGGTGTAGTTGAACAGGCGCGCCCGCGGGCACACCGCCTCCATGTCGGCGATGATGCCCTGCATGACGTGGATCGAGCGCAGCGCCATGAAGAACCCGCCCGGGCCCTGCGTCTCCTGGCCGATCACCCCGTGCTTGAGCGGGATCGACTCGTCCAGGTAGCGCGCCTCGAACCCGCCCGGCCGGTAGCTGGTCAGCACCGCGTCGCAGTCCTGCAGGCCGGCGCGGCGGTCGGTGGCTATCGTGACTGTCAGGTCGATGCCGCGGTTGCGGGCCATCTTGTCGGCGATGGTCTTGACGATCGCGAGGCGCTCCGGGTCGAGGTCGATCAGCACCACCTCGGAGCCCTGGAAGTTCTCGCCCTGGTGGATGATCGAGGCCAGTGTGCCGGGCGCGCGCGAGCTGCCGCCGCCGATGTACGCGATTTTGATTCGTGCCATTGTGATGCTCTCTGCCACAGGCGCAGCGCGCTGCGCCCCTCCTAGTCTGTGCGGTCGTGGATCAGGTAGGCCGGGCGGCTCTCGCCGGCCTCGAAGAACTCCGGCGGCGTGCAGGTGCTCTCGGACGTGGGCTGTGGCGAGGGGGTGTACGTCATAGGCAGCTCCGGTGTATCGCAGGGTGCGGGGCGTGGCCTGAGCGCGAGCGCGCTAGCCCAGCACGACGCTCAGGCGCGGCGCGCCCGGCGCCTCGGCCACGGTGTCCCGCTGGCTCTCGAAGGCGAACTTGAAGCGGTCGCCGCGGTACGCCGCCTTGCAGTACTCGGCGGGCCGCCCGCGCTCGTCGTAGGTCACGCCCTCGAACAGGATGATCGGCGCGCCCGGCTCGATGCCGAACAGGCGCGACTCGTAGTCGTTGGCGAGGGCCGCCTCGAGCGTCTGCTGCGAGCGCGCCAGCCGCACGCTGTAGTTCTGCTCCATAATGGCGTAGAGCGACTGCGTGGCGAGGTCCTCGCGCTCCAGCCCCGGGCAGAGCGCCGTCGGGACGTAGGTGGTCTCCAGCAGGAGCGGTATGTCCCCGGCTAGCCGCAGCCGCACGATATGGGTCGCCTCGTCGCCGACATTGAGCTGGAGCAGCTGCGCCACGCGCGGCGGCGGCGTCACGCGCTGCTGCTCGAGCACGCGCGAGATGGCCTTCCCGCCCCGGCGCATCACCTCCTCGGTGAAGCCGAGCAGGTGCAGGGCGTCGTAGGTCAGCTTCGGCTCGGCCACGAAGGTGCCGAGGCCGTGGCGCGCCACGAGCGCGCCCTCGCGCACCAGGTACGCCAGCGCCTGCCGCACGGTCATGCGGCTGATGCCGTAGTGCTCGCTGAGCAGCCGCTCGGAGGGCAGCTGGTCCCCCGGGCGCAGCTCGCCGCTGCGAATCTGCTCGCGGATATGCTCGGCCAGCTGGTAGTACAGCGGGATCGGGCTCTGTTTGTCGATCGGCATGTGGACGCTCGATGTGCGAAGGCGCGCGCCGCCGTGACAGACCTCTAGTGGTCTAGACCTCTGGGCGAGCTCCATCGTACTTCCGCCGGCGGCTCCTGTCAAGCCTGTGCTGCGGGCGCCTGACCCGATGGGGCGCTGCTGCGCGTCTTCTCGGCCAACGGCGGCGCGCTCGGCGTGGCCCGCGCCCCTCTTGGCACACTACTTGCTCTACATCCCTCTACAAGGAATCCTTAATTGAAGAAGACCTTGTTCCGCCGGCGCATAGAGCATCGGTTGCGCCGGCGTGTAGAGCTTTTACCGACAGAGAATTCGGAGCGACGCCCATGATGGATATGCTCGCCAGCGCGGAAATGCTGCCCCAGCAGCAGATGAAGGCATCTCCGGCGCTGATTGCGCTTAATAATATGCTCGTTCTGTCGACCGTCGAGCTGCAGCAGCTCGTCTCGCGCGAGCTTGAGGAGAACCCGGCGCTGGACCAGACCGAGACCGAGCAGCTGTGTGTGACATGCGGCCGGCCGCTGAGCGGCAACCTGTGCGTCTACTGCCTGCACGAGGACGACCGGCTGCGTGAGGCGCACCGCGCCGACGTCGCCGGCCCGGCCGATGACGAGTTCGACCCGCTGATCGCGGTCGCCGCGCCGGTCTCGCTCCACGAGAGCCTCCTGCGTGACCTACATATCGCGCTGCCACAGAGCGACCACAAGATCGCCGACTACCTCGTCGGCTGCCTCGATGACCAGGGCTTCCTCGATGGCGACGTTGAGGAGATCGCCGACGCCCTCGGCGTCGAGCCCGAGCAGGTCGAGCGCGTCCTGCGCCGCCTCCAGGAGCTTGGCCCGCCCGGCGTGGGCGCGCGCAACGTTCAGGAGTGCCTGCTGCTGCAGATCGACCGGCTGGAGCGGACCGGGGTCACCAACCCGCACGTGCGCCGCATCGTCACCGAGCACTGGCAGGACCTCGGCGAGCATCGCTACAGCGATATCGCGCGGACGCTCGGGATCAGCTACGACGACGTTGTGGCGGTGCGCGACTTTCTTCGCACCTACCTGCGCCCCTTCCCGCTCGACGTCGGCGATGCGGCTGGGAAGAACACCCCCGTGGTGCTCCCGGACGTCATCATCCACGAGGACGGCGGCAAGCTGATCGTCGAGGTAGTCGAGTCGCGCCAGTTCTCGCTCTGCCTCAACCCCTTCTACCAGAGCCTGTCGCAGGCCGTCAGCTCTGGGCAGCAGGAGATCTCCGAGGAAGAGCGCAACCACATGCAGACCTACATCTCGCGCGCGCGCCTGTTCCTGACGAACCTGCGCCAGCGGCGCGAGACGATCCGGCGCATCACCGAGTACCTCGTCGAGCGTCAGGAGAAGTTCCTGCGCTACGGCATCCGCTACCTCGAGCCGCTCACCCGCGCCGAGGTCGCCGCCGCGCTCGGGGTGCACGAGTCCACGGTGAGCCGGGCGACGGCCAACAAGTACGTGCAGCTCCCCAACCGCGCGCTGGTGCCGTTCAGCACCTTCTTCCACGCCTCGCTCTCCGTCAAGGATCTCATCCAGGAGCTGGTGGCCAAGGAGGAGACGCCGCTCACCGACGAGCAGATCGTCGCGATCCTGCGCGAGCGGGGCTATGAGCTGGCGCGCCGCACGGTCGCCAAGTACCGCGGCCAGCTCGGCATCCTGCCGTCGCACCTGCGTTAGCTGCGGGTAGTCACAGACCGGTCGGCGAAGGAACCAGGACACGGGTCGGGGCTGCGGGAGACGCGGCCTCGGCCCGTTTCGTTGGGAGGCGTCAGCCGAGGTTGGCGTGGGGTTCAGCAGCCGGCGGCTGCTCGTCGGTCGTTCGGGGTTGATGGACGGCAGCCCGGGCTTCGGCACAGCATAGCGCTTACAGAAGACTGCGAGCTGAGGACGGAGCCTATTCCCTACGCCCGCGCCCGCTGCCGCTCCAGGTGGCGCTGGACGAGGTCGAGCATCGTGTTCAGATCGAACGGCTTGGGCAGCACCGCGTTCGCCCCCTGCGTCAGATAGAGCTCCGGGTGCAGCCCGGCCGTCATCACGATCACTGGCAGGTCAGCATATCCGTGGCTGCGGAGGTAGCGGAGCAGCTCATCTCCCACCATCACCGGCATCGCGATATCAAGCAGCAGCAGGTCGGGCGCCTGTTGCACAATATCGAGCAGCGCGCTGGCGCCGTCGTGGTGGACACGGACCAGATACCCCTCCTCCTCAAGAGTCTCGGCGATGAGCTCCGCGATCGAGGTCTCGTCATCAACAACCATCACCGTCGGCTCTCCACGATCGCCCCTTGTCTGCGAGTCCGCTGCTCCCTGATTCGATGGCTTCGTCATGAACCAGCTCCCCTACTGTCCAGAAAGATGAGGCTGCGGGACATCGGTGAGCGATGTGTGCAGAGACTGTGCATGCTCTCGCAGAAAGTGTACCACATAACGATACTCCCCTGCCCGTAGCCGGGCAGGGGAGCGCAGAGGCAGACTACCTACGGCTAGCGGACCGAGCCGCGACGTATCAGGTTCACGATCGCCAGCAGGATCACCGCGCCGACGAACGAGACCAGCAGGCCGCCGAGGCTGAAGTCGTTGCTGTTGATGTTCGACCCCCCAAGGCTGAGGAAGTTGAACACCAGGCCGCCGATGAACGCGCCAACGATGCCGACGATGATGTTCAGCAGGGCGCCCTGCTGTGCGTCCGTGCGCATGACGATGCTCGCAAGCCAGCCCACCAGCGCGCCGAACACCAGCCAGAGGATGAAGTTGATCACGGCGGTTGCTCCTTTCTGATGAATGTCCGCTGTGAGCCGTTCGGTAGTGGCTCACCCTATCCCATCTGTGCGTTTCCGGCCGGGGTCCCTTTCGGGACAATGCCGTATGCCTATAGAGAAGCAAGGAGCGTGCCAGCGTCGCATCACGTCGCCCGCGCGCCGGACGGGTCAGGCGGGAGGCCCTCCGGCGGCGGCTCGGGCAGGCTTCCCCCGGCCTCCTCGACCAGCCGGCGCGCCCGGCCCAGCAGGTCCAGCAGGCGCGGGTCGGTCACCTCGCGCCGGCTGATCTCCGCCTCCACCGCGTCGAGCTTCGCCCGCAGCGCCGCCGCGCGCACCGGGTCCCCCACCCGCGCCACGCGCTGCTCGTTGGCGAGGACGCGCACGCTGGCCTGGAGCGCCGCGGCCAGCGGCGGCGCCAGCAGGACCATCCACACCCCGCCGATGTCCGCCAGCGCGATGATCAGGAACATCACCAGCACCGGGTTGACGTTCACCCCGCCCCGGAACACCCGCGGCCCGATCACCAGCTTGATCACGCCCAGCACGTACAGCGTGCCCGCCAGCGTGAGCGCCGCGGTCTGCATATCGCGCGTGAGCGCCGCGATCACCCCCAGCGCCGCCGCGATCGGCAGGCCGAGCAGAGGAACCACCTGCGCCAGCCCGCCGATCGCCGCCAGCGTCGCGGCGCCGGGCACGCCCAGCGCCGCGTAGACGCTCAGCAGCGCCACGGCCGAGAGGGCGACGATCACGCTCTCGCCGCGCACGTAGAGCCCAACCTCGTCGTAGACCTGCGTCCACACCGCGCGCGCGGTCGTGCGCGCGTCGAGCGGCAGGATCGACAGCCACAGCCGCTCGATCCGCTGGCGGTCCAGCAGCCAGTAGATCCCCAGCGTGACCGCCACGACCGCCGCCGTCACTAGCGTGGCGGCGCCCGCCAGGGCGCCCAGCGCGATGGCCATCACGTCGCCGCTCTGCTCGCTCGCCAGCCGCGCGGTCAGCACATCGGCGCTCGGCAGGCTCTCCGCCAGGCTGCGCCACTGCCCGCCGCTCTCGATCAGCCGGGTGCGCGCCAGGTCGTACCACACCGGCAGCCGCTCGGCGAGCAGCGCTATCTCGGTTGAGATCAGCGACCCGAACAGCAGCACGCCGGTGCCCAGCAGCGCCAGCACCGCCACGAACGCCAGGACCACCGCTCTGGCCCGGTTCATGCCGCGCCGCGCCAGCCGCTGCGCCACCGGCTCCAGGCCCGAGGCCACTGCCAGCGCCACGATCAGGAGCTGCACCGCCTCGCGCATCTGCCACAGCGCGAGCGCCCCGATCACAACGATCAGGACGACAGCAGTTATCTGCGCCAGTCGCTTCATCGCTGCCCCTCGTCGCGCATCACATCCTCGCTGCGGTCCAGCAGCTCCTCGAGGTCGGCCATCACCTGCTCGATCGACTCTTCGACCCGGTCGGCCGCCATGCTCGCGTCCTCTTCCTTCGCGCGCATGACCCCGGCCAGGTCCTCGGCCAGGTCGCGCGCCTGATAGCGCAGCCGGTCCACCAGCGTCCGCCCCTGCATCGGCTCCTCGACCTTCGCGCTCGCCCGGCGCTGCATCCACTCGCTGAACAGCACCTGCAGCACCGCGGCCAGCGGGATCGCCAGCAGCGCCCCGCCCAGGCCGAACAGCGCCGCGAAGCCGACGAACGCCAGCAGCGTGACCACCGGCTTGACGCCCACCGCCTCGTCCATGATGCGCGGCGCGAGCAGCACGTTCTCCAGCTGCTGGATGATGATCGCCACCACCAGCGTCGCGAGCCCGATCACCGGCGAGACGCTGAAGGCCGCCGCGACGGCGATGCCCCCGGCGATGAACGGCCCGATGAAGGGGATCAGCTCCAGCAGCCCGGCGATCAGCGCCATGAGCAGCAGGTACGGGGTGCCCACCAGCCAGTACCCGAGCAGCGACAGCGCGCCCGTGGCCAGCGCCAGCAGCATCTGCCCGCGCAGGAACGCGCCGATCTTGTCCTCGATCCGCAGCCAGATCGCCTCGGCCTCGTCGCGGCGCTCCATCGGCAGCAGCAGCAGCAGCCCGCGGATCGAGCGGTCCCGGTAGAGCAGCCAGTAGTAGGTGAAGGCCAGCACCGCCAGCACCCCGAACAGCCACTCGCCGATCTCAGGCAGCCGCGCGAAGACCAGCTCCGTCGCTGTCTCGCCGAGCGACTGGCCGGCCTCAACAGCCGGCACGGTCCGGATCTGCCGGCCGAACGCGCGCACGATGCGGTACGGCGAGCTGATCAGCTCCTCGCGCAGCTCGGCGTAGGCTCGCGGCAGCTCCTGGCTCAGCGCGCTGACCTGCGCCACCACCAGCGGCGCCAGCAGCACGACCACGCCCAGCAGCGCGCCGATCAGCAGCAGCAGCGCCGCGCTCGCCGAGAGGTAGCGCGGCAGGTTCCCCTCGCGCAGCCGGCCCATCACCGGGCGCAGCGCCGTCGCCAGCAGCACGCCCAGGAACACGGTGACCAGCGCCTCGCGGATCGCCAGCGCCAGCGCGAAGGCCAGGACGACGAGCACCACCACCACGGTGCCCAGCGCGACGTCGCGCAGCCGCGTGCGCTCGAGCAGCGTCGTGGATGCCGGGGATGTGTTAGAGGTTGTCATAATGCGTACCCGCCCGCGGTTAGGACTTGTCCTGCCAGAAGCTCAGCCCGCGCTACCCCACGACTTTCCTGAACTGCGCCCACGCCCCCGCGAGCGCGCCGACGAAGGTGATCGCCGCGATCGTCCCCAGCGCCGCCCAGGTGAACTCGCCCGGCATCGCGCCGCGCAGCATGATGTCGTGGTAGCCGGCGATCCCGTGGGTGAGCGGCAGGGCGTAGGACACCGCCCGGACCGGCGCCGAGAAGTTCTCCAGCGGCAGGAAGAACCCGCTGAAGAACACCGACATCAGCAGCACCAGCATCGAGAGCTGCACCGCCTGGCTGTCCGAGTTCGAGATCGCCGAGATGAAGAAGCCGATCCCGAGCGACGCCAGCGTCAGCAGCAGCACCAGCCCCGCGAAGACGAGCGGGTCGCCGAGGAACGGGATGTTCAGCAGCCGGGTGAGCAGCACCAGCAGCGCGGTGATCGCGCCGATGAACAGCGTGTACCCCAGGTACTTGCCCACCAGGACCTGCGTCACGCTCACCGGCGCCACGCGGAAGATCTCGGTCGCCCCCAGAATGCGCTCGCGCACCAGCGAGAGCGCGCCCAGCGTCACGGCGATGTGCTGCACCAGCAGCGCCAGCACGCTCGGCGCGTAGTAGGTCATCAGGTCGTACGACGCGCCGGTCAGGTTCTGGTAGGTCTGCTGCAGCGGCGAGACGATCACCCCCGGCGAGAGCGCGTTGAACTGCGCGATCTGCGTCTCCAGCCGCGCGATCCGGTCGCGGGTCGTGCGCACCTGCTCCTGCTGCTCCTCCAGCCGGCCCTCGCTCACGGCCTGGTCGAGCGTATCTAGGTCCTCCTGCAGCTGCACCAGCTCGCCGCGCAGCTCCTCGGACTGCGGCCCGGTCGCCATCCCCGCCAGCGCCAGCGCGCCGCTCGCCTCGCGCAGCCGCCGGATCGACGCCCGCAGCTCCGCCGGGTCGGTCGAGGAGAGCCCTGAGTCCACCTCGTCGAGCTGCTCGCGCATATCGCTCAGCTGCGTCTGCAGCGTCTGCGCCTCGCCCTGCACCGAGCTGGTGGTGCTCAGCAGGATGCTCTTGTTGATCTCCACCACCTCCGCGTAGCCCAGGTACTGGATCCACTGCTCGTTGATCGGGTTGATCTGGTTGTAGACGAACTCGACCGACGGCTGCTCGCCGTTCAGCACCTGCTCGCGGATGTTCGCCGGGAAGATCTGCACGATGTCCAGCTCGCCGTTGCGCAGCTGCGCCAGCGCCGCCTCGCGGTCGCTCGTCACCCCCGCCAGCTGGAAGTTGAGCCCGCCGATCTGCGCCAGCGTCTCCTCGTCCAGGTCGGACTCGGCGCCCGGCGGCACCACGATCGCCGTGCGCAGCACCGGCTGGCTGCCCTGGTAGCCGGCGCCGAACAGCAGCAGGATCGTGAACGGGCCGAGCAGCAGGCTCAGCACCAGCCGCGGCTGGCGGCGGATCTCGTTCACCTCCTTGGCGAAGAACGAGAGCAGCCGGATAAATGGCTTGAAGATCGCCGCGCTGGCGTACGACGCCGGGCGTATCTGCGGGACCTGTGCCCGCTCCAACGACCGATCGCTCATGAGCCCACCGCCCTTTCATCGATGACCGTCAGCGCGGGCGTCGACGCCGTGTCGCCGGCGTCGGCCTGCTCCATCAGCGCGATGAACACGTCGTCGAACGGCGGCAGGTACTCCTCCGCTGTCTGCACCGTGATCTCCGGGTTGTCGTTCAGCACGCTGAACATCGCCGGCAGCGCCTCGCTCGCCTCGTCCACGTACACGAACAGCAGGCCGGGGTGCGCCCGGTCGCGGTTCACGTCGTTGACGAACGGCTGGCGGTAGAGCAGCTGTCCGGCCGCGACGACGTGCGCCGGGTCGACGACCAGCCGGATGATCTCGCCGCCCAGCGCGTGCTTGCGCAGCCCCTCCGGCGTGTCGACGTGGATGAGCCGCCCGTCGCGCATCACGCCGACCATATCGCAGTAGGCCGCCTCGCCGACGTACTGCGTCGTCACCAGCAGCGTCCGGCCCTGGTCGCGCAGCTCGCGGAAGTGCTCCCACAGCTTGCCGCGCAGCACCGGGTCGATTCCCGCCGTCGGCTCGTCGGCGAAGATCAGCTGCGGGTTGTGGACCAGCGCGCAGGCCAGCGACAGGCGCCGCTGCATCCCCCCTGACAGCTGCCTGCCGAGGGTTTTGCGCGCGCTGCCCAGCTCCACCAGATCCAGCAGTTCCTCCAGCCGCTTCCGCCGCCGGAAGTAGCCCAGCCCGTAGAGCGACGCGACGAAGTTCAGGTTCTCCATCACCGTCAGGTTGGGGTACAGCGTGAAGAGCTGCGGCATGTAGCCGATCTTCTCGCGCGTGCGCGGGCTGAACTTACGTGGCGTGCGCCCCAGCACCGTCACCTCCCCGCGCGACGGCGGGTAGATGCCGGTCATGAGGCGAACCGATGTCGTCTTGCCCGACCCGCTCGGCCCGATCAGGCCGAAGATCGTGCCCGGCTCGACGCTCATTGTCAGGTCGTGCACGCCGGCGTCGCCGGTGAAGACGACGTCGGCGTGGCGGACGTCGATCACCGCTGTCGTGGTGCTGCTCATTACTGCCTATCTGCTCCCATAACGAGAAGAGGCCGCGCATAGTACCGTGCGGCCTCCCCAGAGCTGCTGGAAAGTTTCCCGTGTACTGTCCTGCTAGATGCAACTTCTATGCCAGCTCTCGCGCGGGCCGCGCCGGAGGCCGGCTGCGGGGTGTGGCCGGCCGTCGCAGCCGGAAAGCGCCTCGTGCGGCCTAGGTCGACGGCTCGGGCACCGCCGCGGGCTCCCGATGCTCGATAGCCTTCGTCTCGATCCCCAGCGCGTCGCTCACCGGCTGCGGCGCGTAGAGCTCGATGTAGCCGCAGGCGAGGCAGACCTGCGCGAAAATGGGCTGCGGATCGCTGCCAACCGTCCCTGCCAGCATCACCGGCCCGCTTGCGGTGATCAGCTCGCTTGTCCTGGTGTCGTTGCCGCATTTGGCACACGTGATCATGGTGTGTCGCCCTTTCTTCGTCCGGTCCCGGCGTGGTGCTGTCTATCGAAAATAGCACAAAGCGTGCCGCATCCCCAGGATGGCACGCTTCGTGCTTTGTCTTGTGCTGTAGCGGCTCTATTTGTGACGGGAGCGACGCGGTGGGAGGAGCGGAGGTGCAGGCCCTGCCCTGTGCCTTCTTCCGCCCACGCGGGCAGGGAGGCGTGGAGGGCTGCAAGCCCTGCACGGAGCCTTCTTCCGCCCTCACGAGCGGGGAGGTGTGGAGAGCTGCAGGCTCTGCACGATGCCTTCTTCCGCCCTCACGAGCGGGGAGGCGTGGAGGGCTGCAAGCCCTGCACGGAGGCTTCTTCCGCCCTCACGAGCGGGGAGGTGTGGAGGGCTGCAAGCCCGCCACGGAGCCTTCTTCCGCTCTCGCAAGCGGGGAGG
>CALJIC010000192.1 GCA_937974195.1 uncultured Roseiflexaceae bacterium
GGATGGTTCGGAAGGGGCTGCACAGCCCCTTCCGGCGGGGAGAGCGCGAGAGGGGCAGCGGCCCTCTCGCCCTCAAGCACGCTCTGGCCGCGCCGCGTATCTCCTGTAATCTAAGGAGCGAGCATATGGACGTCGCAACCGCAATCAGGACCCTGCGCTCGGTGCGCCAGTACCGCGACGCACCGGTCGACGACGCGACCATCACCCGGATCCTCGAGGCCGGCCGCTGGGCCGGCAGCGCCAAGAACACGCAGCCCTGGCGGTACATCCTGATCAAGCGGCGCGACACGCTCGCCCGCCTGTCCGCGTGCGGCAGCTACGCCAGCCACCTGCGCGACGCCGCCTTCGCGATCGTCGTCGTCACACCCGCGGCGGCGCGCGCCGAGTTCGACGCCGGGCGCACGGTCCAGAACATGCTCCTCGCCGCCTGGGCGGAGGGCATCGGCTCCTGCGTCGTCTCGCTCCCGCGCGAGGCCGAGGTGCGCGAGATCCTCGGCCTCCCCGACGAGTACAAGGTGCAGCAGTCGGTGGCCTTCGGCTACCCGGCGGAGAACGTCGTCCCGACCGTCGAGGGCCGGCCGCTGAAAGAGGTCCTGGCCTCGCTCGGCCGCAAGCCGCTCCGCGAGCTGGTTCACTACGAGGCGTGGGGCGGCGCGGCGCCTGGCGACGGGCAGTAGACGGCCATGGACCCGCAGGCGCCCGGCCCGGGCCCCTTCACCGTCTACGTCGACGATAACTTCCACTACCGGGACGAGGCGTACCGCACGCGGGACGGCAGCTATGCCGACTGCGCGGCGGCGATCGCGCGCTGCAAGGAGATCGTGGACGACAGCCTGCGCCACCTCTACCGGGCTGGCATGGCCGCCGACGAGCTGCTGCGCCTGTACCAGAGCTTCGGCGATGACCCATGGATCGCATCGCCGGACGCCGGGTGCCGGTTCTCGGCGTGGGAGCACGCGCGGGAGCGGTGCGAGGCGCTGTGCGGCCGGAAGGCGTGAGCGACCGGCGCCCTCACACACCCCGTTTGCTGCTATCATGTCGCAAGGCGTACTGGGGGAGGCGACCGCATGTCCCGCATCAGAACATTCGTGACCAAGATCTTCGTTGTCACCAGCCTCGCGCTCGGCGGAATCCCGCGCATCGTCACGCTGCTGGAGCTGCTCCAGTCGCCGTCTGTCGCCCGCGTGGCCATCACCCACCGGCGCCGCCCCGACTACGCAGATCTCTTCTCGCCGGTGGACCAGGACGAGCTGCGGCGCGCCGCGGCCAGGCTCCCGCGCAAGGATCGGGCCGGCATCACCTACCTGCGGGTCGACGCCGCGTAGTGGCTGGTGGCCCACGGGCCACAGACCGAAGGCTTCGCCTCCCCCACCGTGCCGCTGCGCGCGGAAGACGTGCGCGGCCTATCACTCAGACACACAATGAAAGTTCACTACCTGGAGCTGCTGCCGGAGGAGCTGCGCGCCCGGCGCGCACGCTGCCCGGTGGCCTACCTGCCGCTCGGCACGCTCGAGTGGCACGGCGAGCACAACGCGCTGGGCGCGGACGCGATCATCTCCGCGGGGCTGTTCGAGCGCGCCGCGCGCCTGTTCGGCGGCGTCGTCCTCCCGCCGCTGTTCCTCGGGCCGGACCGCACGCGGCGCGAGCCCGATGGGGCCCAGCTGCAGGGCATGGACTACGCCGAGGTCACGGTGCCGCCGCGGCAGCTGGACGGCAGTTGCTACTGGGTGCCCGAAGGGCTGTTCCTGCTCATCCTTGAGAGCATCATCGCCCAGGTGCGGCGCGCCGGCTTCCGGGTGCTCGTCGCCGACGGCCACGGCCCGTCGCGCTGGGCGCTCGGGCGCCACGCGAGCGGGTGGGAGGCCCAGTACGACATCCACATCGTCAGCGTCGCGCGCGACTTCCCCGAGGGCTGGCGCAGCCAGATGGACCACGCCGCCAAGAACGAGACCTCGCTGATGCTGGCGCTGCGCCCGGACCTGGTGGACCTGGCGCGGCTCCCGGCCGACCGCGCCGTCTGGCCGCAGGGGGTGGGCGGCGAGGACCCGCGCGACGCCACGGCCGCGCACGGCGAGGAGTGCATCGCCGCCAGCCTGGCGCTGCTCGGCGCCCGGCTGCGCGAGCTCGGCGTGCTGCCGGAGGGCGACGCGCCGGCGGTGTGAGCGCCGGTCGCTGCGCCCGCGCGTGGGCGAAAGGAGGCCCCATGCTCTTCATCTCCTTCGCCGAGACATGCGAGCAGCTGGCGGCGACGTCCAGCCGGCTCGCCAAGGCCGAGATCCTGCGCGTCTACCTCGCGGGCCTCTCGGACGAGGACCTGCCGATCGCGGCGCGCTTCTTCGCCGGCCGGCCGTTCGCGCTCGCCGACGAGCGGGTGCTGAACGTCGGCTGGGCGGTGGTGCGCGAGGTGGTGTGCGCCCTGAGCGGCCTCGACGCCGAGGCGTTCGGCCGCCTGGCGACCGAGCACGGCGAGGCCGGCGCGGCCGCCGAGGTCGCCCTCGCCGGCCGCGTGGCCGCCGCGCCCACCCTGACGCTGCGCGACGTGGCCGACGCCTACGCGGCGCTCGCCGCCGCGCGCGGCCCGACGCAGAAGCGGCCGCTGCTGGAGCAGCTGCTGCGCCAGATGACCCCGCTCGAGGCCAAGTACGCGATCAAGATCATCGGCGGCGACCTGCGGATCGGGCTGCAGGAGGGGCAGCTCGAGGACGCGCTGGCGCGCGCGGCGGGCGTGCCGGTCGGCCAGGTGCAGTGGGCCAACATGCTCCTCGGCGACGTGGGCGAGACGGCGCTGCTCGCGCGCCACGGGCTGCTCGACACGGCGCGCATGCGCCTGTTCCACCCGCTCAAGTTCATGCTGGCGTCGCCGATCCAGGCGCCCGAGGAGATCCGGCGCTCGATCGACGGCCCGTTCTTCGTCGAGGACAAGTACGACGGCATCCGCGGCCAGGTGCACAAAGAGGGCGGGCGCCTGGCGATCTACTCGCGCACGCTGGACGAGATCACCGCGCGCTTCCCCGAGCTGCACGCGCCGCTGCTCGCCCTGCCCGGCTCGTTCATCCTGGACGGCGAGATCCTGGCGGCGCGCGGCGGGCGCATCCTGCCGTTCAAGGAGCTCCAGGCGCGCCTGGGCCGCAAGACGGTGAGCGCCGAGCTGCTGGCCCAGACGCCGGTGATCTTCGCCGCCTACGACCTGCTCTACCAGGACGGCGAGGTGCTGCTGGAGCGGCCGCTGGAGGAGCGCCGGGCGCGGCTGGAGCGGCTGCTCCCCGGCCCGGCCGCGGGGGAGCAGCCAGCCGGCGATGGCGCCGTGCCGCCAGCGCGCCCGGTCAGCGTGTCGCTGCTCATACGGTGCGACGCCATCGATCAGATCGACCCGCTCTTCGAGCAGGCGCGCGCGCGGGGCAACGAGGGACTGATGGTCAAGGACCCGCGCTCGCCCTACCGCCCCGGCCGCCGCGGCCGCGAGTGGCTGAAGGTCAAGAAGGCGCTGGCGACGCTGGACGTGGTGGTCACGGCCGTCGAGGTGGGGCACGGCAAGCGCCGCAACGTGCTGAGCGACTACACCTTCGCCGTGCGCGCGAGCGAGACCGACCCGACGCTGCTGAACGTCGGCAAGGCCTACAGCGGCCTGACCGACGCCGAGATCGCCCAGCTGACCGAGTGGTTCAAGGCCCACACGATCCGCGACTTCGGGCGTGTGCGGCTGGTGGAGCCGAAGATCGTGCTCGAGGTGGCCTTCGATGTGGTGCAGCCGAGCCCGCGCCACAAGAGCGGCTACGCGCTGCGCTTCCCGCGCATCGTGCGCGTGCGCGACGACAAGTCGGTCGACGAGATCGACACGCTCGAGACGGTGCGCCGGCTCGCCGAGGGCCGCTGACGCAGCGTCACTCGGCGGCGGGCCCGGGCGGGCGCGGCTCGGAGGTGACGCGCCTGACGCTGGCGTAGGGCGGCCACTGGCTGTGGCTGATCAGCACCGTGTCGCCCTCGCGCGGCGTGAGGATGTAGCCGGAGATCCAGAAGCGCCGCTGGTGCCAGGCGCACGCCACGCGGTGGTTGCCGTCCAGGATCACGAACGCCCTGCCGTCCAGCCGCACCTGGCCGAGCGGGTGGGGCAGCAGCAGGATGGGCGGCGGGCGGTGGCGGCGCGGCATCAGCACCCGCTCGAGGTAGGCGCGGTCGATCTCGACCTCGTTGCGGCAGTAGGGCGCCGCCAGCTCCGCCACCGGCAGCGCCACCGGCCGGCGGCCGCTGACCAGCGCGTAGGCCGGCGTCACGCGCCAGCAGAAGCGCTGCTGCGGCGACCCGACTGAGAACACGAGCACCTGGGCCATCCCCGGCGCGAAGGGGATGCTGGGCGCGAGCCGCAGCGCCGCCTCCATATACCCGGCGCGCGCCAGCAGCGCCGTCATCGCGTACAGCAGCGACGCCTTGCGCAGCAGGAGCGCGTCGCTGGTCTCCGGCCAGCTCAGCGTCTCGGCGATCACCGTGCCGAGCAGCGCCGCGTCGCCGTGCTGCGCGGCGGCCGCCAGCATCCCGAGCATGCGCCGCTCCAGGCGCTGCCGCCGGCTGATCCGCCCCAGCGTGCGCCGCACGCGCTCCTCAAGCTGGCCCGGCACAGCAGTCCTGAAGCTCTCGATCGGCTGCACCGCCACCTCGCCAGATAGGATTCGCTTACAGGAAGAACATCTGTTCGCAGCACCTATCCTAGCAGATGGCGGGCGCTCCTGTCAATCGGCAGGTGCGTGGTGGCGGCGCCCTGCGCCCGGGCTGCTTGTGCTGGCATTCAGCATGCAGGCGCTCCGCCCTGCACCCGGGCGTGTTCCGCTGGCGCTCCGCCCTGCACCCGGGCTTGTGCCGCAGGCGTTTGTGCAGGCGCTCCGCCCTGCACCCGGGCAGGAGGGCCGGCGCCGGCCTCCTGCACCACCC
>CALJIC010000193.1 GCA_937974195.1 uncultured Roseiflexaceae bacterium
CGCCAGCCCCTCCTGGACCTCCCCGCGCCAGGGGCGTTGCCCCTGGACCCCAAAGGGAGCGAGTACTTCCTATGGGAGCCCGTTGTCATGCCTCCGCGGAGGCGGCGCCCGTCTCTCATTCCAACGCCTCCTGGTGTCAGCGCGCAACCGCCCCCCTCCGAAGGGATGCCGGCTGGTGGTAGAATGCCCGTTGCCATGCCTCGAGCGGCGAGGTGCAGGCTTCCGCTCCTCTGCTCGAGGCCCCTGGTCACCAGTGGCTCTGGGCTCGCGGGCTGGGGCTGGAGTGGCGACCGCATTGTACGAGTGACGTGCGCTCGTGTGCTGAGGCATGACCACGGGCGGGCGGTGTGAGGCGGGTTCGCTTTGGGGTCCAGGGGCGAAGCCCCTGGCCGTGGGGTGCCGGGGGCGTCCCGTCGCCCCCGGCACCCCGCCGCGCGCAGCGGCACGGAGGTAGAGGCCGGCAGGGGGCGCGGGAGCCTTCCCGCCACTGGCCGCGCGCAGCGGCATGCAGGCAGGGGCCGGCACGGGGGCGCGGGAGTGAGGGAGCGGGAGCCTTCCCGCCGCCCGCCGCGCGGAGCAGCGCGGGCCGCAATGGAGTTCCGATGATGGGACGCGGGGCGCAGCCCCGCACTGGAGGAGACACCGATGAGTAAAGTCCGCTGGGCGGTAGTCGGCACGAGCAACTTTGCGCTGGACTGGATCGCGCGCGGGATCAAGCTCGGCAGCAACGCCGAGCTCGTGGCGGTCGTGAGCCGGGATGCGGCGCGCGCCGCCGCGGCCGCGGAGCGGGTCGGGGCGGCGCGCCACTACACTTCGATCGAGGCGATCGAGCGCGACGCGGTGGACGGGGTGTTCCTGGTGCTGCCGAACACCCAGCACGCGCCCTACGCCATCGCGGCGGCGCGGCGCGGCCTACACGTGATCGTCGAGAAGCCCATGGCGCCGACGCTCGACGAGTGCCGGCAGATGATCGAGGCGGCGCGCAGCAGCGGGGTGGTGCTGGCCGTGGCGCACTGCATGGCCTGGGCGCCGCCGGTGGTCAAGGCGCGCGAGCTGGTGCAGTCCGGGGCGATCGGCACGCCGATCACCGCGACGATCAGCGCCTCCTGGAACTCCCCGGCCCCCGAGCCGTGGCGCCAGAGCGACACGACCGAGCAGGGCGGCGGGCCGCTGCACGACGCCGGGGTCCACTCGCTCGACACGATCCAGCGTATCCTCGGGCCGGTGGAGCGCGTCGCGGCGCTGCTCGACCACCACATCTACAAGTACGCCGCCGAGGACACCAGCACCACGCTGCTGAAGTTCGCCTCCGGCGCCCACGGCGTGATGCACGCGCACTTCAACTGCAACCAGAACGGGCTCGAGATCATCGGCACCGAGGGGCGGATCTGGAGCAGCCAGTGGCTCGGGCGCGAGTTCGCCGGCGACCTGCACATGGAGCGCGGCGGGGAGCGGACCGACTTCGACCTGCCGACGGTGAACGTCTACGTGCCGCAGATCGAGCACGTCTCGGCGTGCATCCTGAGCGGCGAGACGCCGGTGATCTCCGGCGAGGTCGGCGCGGCGAACGTCGCGGTGATCGAGGCCGCCATCCGCTCGGCCCGGACGGGCGCGTTCGTGAACGTGGAGCGGGTCTAGCGCGCCTGGTGTGACGGTAGGGCGCGGCGGGCCCCGGGCGGGCCGCCGCGCCCTCGCCGTTGGTGCGGCCGCGAACGTTCGCCGCGGCGTGAGACGATCGGCTAAATCGGCGGCGGGCGGCGTTCTATAGGGCAGACTGTGGAGGAGGGAGCGAGTATGGAACCGGTGCTGGTCAAGGTTTCCTCGGCGGACGCGGGCTTCCAGGAGTTCTACGAGAGCCTGGCCCAGGCGCTCTCGGGCGGCGGCACGGTCTTCACGCCCTACCCGGTGATCCCGCCGAACGCGCGCGTCGCGGTGCCCCCGCCGACGGAGGTGCTCGTCGAGCTGCGCAGCGACGACTCGTTCGGCGCGCTGTACCGGACGGTGAGCGGCTACCTCGGGCGCGGCCAGGGCCGCTCGCTGCGGCTCGAGCGCGGCGCGGCGCAGGTCGATGTGCGGGCCGGCCAGATCCCCGACGAGCGCTCGCTGCGCGGGCAGCTCATGCCCTAGCGCGGCCTGCCGGCGCGCTCGCGGTTCGTTCAGGAGGTGGCGATGAACATCGCGGTGGTACGCCTCAGCCCGGCCGTGCGCGCGATTCAGCGCGGCGCGGCCCAGGCGCCCGGCGTGTCCTGGGCGCAGTTCGGCGATGACCTGCTGCTGTTCAGCGCCGGCGCGCTCGATGAGGCGCTGGCCGCCGCCGCAGCCAGCGGGGCGGCGGTCGGGCGCGCGGGCGCCCGCTCGGTGGAGGGCGAGCTGTTCCTGGTGGTGCAGAAGGGGCGGCTGTTCCAGCAGGAGCACCCGGATGTCCCGATCGCGCTCGACCGCGGGCGCTACCTCGTGGCGGCGATCCCGGCCGGGCGCCGCGAGGCCATCGCGCCGGGCGAGGAGCCGTGCTACCGCGTGCTGCCGCTGCCGCAGAACAAGGTGGTCTTCGAGGCGCGCACGCCCCCGGCCGAGCGGGCGACGCCCGTGCCGTGGGTCCGGCAGCTCGTCGGCCGGCTCTCGCGCAGCGGCTTCGAGGCCGACCTGCAGCAGCTCGTGTCGTACCCCACCCGGCACTCGGCCACGGCGCACTACGCGGACGCGGCGGCCTGGGCGCGGTCGCGGCTGGACGCGCTCGGCTACGTGACCCAGAGCCAGACCGTCGCGCTGGCCGGCGGGAGCACCCAGAACATCATCGCCGACAAGGCCGGCGCGGGCACGGGGGCGCGCGACCTGGTGCTCGTCACGGCGCACCTGGACTCGGTGAACCGCGACGGTGGGCCGGACGCGCCTGCGCCGGGCGCGGACGACAACGGGAGCGGGAGCGCGGGCCTGCTGGCGATCGCGGGCGCGCTGGCGGAGCACACCGCCGAGCACGACCTGCGGCTGGTGCTGTTCGGCGGCGAGGAGCAGGGGCTGCGCGGCAGCGCCGCCTACGTCGCCGCGCTGCCCGCGGCCGACCGCGCGCGGCTGCGGGCGGTGGTCAACATGGACATGATCGGCGCGCGCAACACCCCCGCGCCCACAGTGCTGCTGGAGGGCGCGCCCGTCTCGCAGAGCCTGATCGACGCGCTCGCGGAGGCGGCCGCGACCTACACCGGCCTCACGGTGCAGACCTCGCTCAGCCCGTACGCCAGCGACCACGTGCCGTTCATCCAGGCGGGGCTGCCGGCCGTGCTGACGATCGAGGGCGCCGACGGCGCCAACGACGCGATTCACACCGCCAGCGACACGCTGGACCGCATCGACGGCGATCTGGCGATGGAGATCCTGCGGATGAACACCGCCGCAGCGGCGATGCTGATCGGAAGAGGAGGCGCTATGAGCGATATCATCATTCAGCCAGATCTCATCAACATCCTCCCGTGGCTGCGTTTCCAGTACAGCGGGCGCTACGTCTACAACGGCGGCGCGAGCGCGCGCGAGGAGCTGCGGATGGCCGAGGAGCGCATCGGCCACAACCTGGCTGTGCTCGACCAGCCGATCTACGCCCTGGATGAGCCGATCTACGCGCCGAGCGCCATCAGCCCGATCAACCCCGCCATCCTGGAGCTGCTGCAGCGGCTGCGCTTCACGCTGCACATCGACATCGACGGGACCGACCCGCTCAACGTCGTCAGCGGGACGGTGGCGCGCGGCCTGTTCCTCATAGGCTCGCCGCCGCCGCACTTCATCGGGCGGGTCACCTCGAACACCGTCTCGGGCGGCGCGCGCAACCTGGTGGTCGAGGACTTCAGCTTCACCTGGCCGGGCACCAGCCACGTGATCAACCGCCTGGAGATCAGCCTCACGGGCAACTTCTTCGTCACGCCCACCGCCAGCGTGACGTTCATCGCGACGGCGACCGGGCAGCGCTACGGGCCGTACACCGCCACCCGGGAGTCGCCCTACTTCCGCGATGTCGAGGTCGAGGTGGACGTGGAGGACGGCGCGGTGCCGTGCGAGCCCTACGACACGCACACCCACCCGGACCGGCCCGCGGATCTGCCGAAGGAGAGCCTGACGCTGGAGAAGGTGTTCGCCCGCGCCGGCATCCGCATCACCCGCTCGGCGGCGACGGACACGATCAGCACCGCGGAGGCCGGCCCGGACGCGTTCTGGTCCGAGCAGGAGCTGCACGACGCGATGGAGAGCCACTGGAGCGCCTTCGCCAACACGCCGCAGTGGAAGATGTGGATCTTCCTGGCCGAGCGCGCCGCCGACCCGGGCCTGGCGGGGATCATGTTCGACGGCGACATCAACGAGCCGGGCGGCGTGGACCGGCAGGGCACGGCGATCTTCACCCTCTGCCCGCACTTCCACACGGCCGGCGGCGCCTACCCGCAGGCGAACCCGCCGGCGGCGGAGGCGGCGCAGCGCGAGCTGTTCTTCGACCTCATCCACGAGACGGGGCACGCGTTCAATCTGGCGCACTCGTTCCAGAAGCATCTGGGCGCTCCCTGGACGCCGCCCGCGTGGATGCCGCTCGCCACCAACCCGCAGTCGCTCTCGTGGATGAACTACCCGGACCTGGCCTCGCCCGGCAGCGGCAACAACGCGACCTGGTTCTACAACCAGTTCCGCTTCCGCTTCGACGACAGCGAGAACCTGTTCCTGCGCCACGCGCCGGGCAGCTTCGTCCAGATGGGCAACGCGGCCTGGTTCCAGAACCACGGGCGTGTGGCGCGCGAGACGCTCGACCGGCGGCTCGAGCTGCGCCTGCGCACCCGGGCGCCGGTCGTCGAGCTCGGCGAGGCGGTGATCCTCGAGCTGCGCCTGAAGAACATCGGCCCCGAGCCGGTGACCGTCCACCGCAACCTGTCGCCGACCGATGGCTTCGTCGAGGTGGCCGTGACCAACCCGCGCGGCGAGCGGCAGCCGTTCGTGCCGATCGTCCACACGCGCGCGCAGGTGGTGAAGCAGGTGCTGGAGCCGGGTCAGGCGCTCTACCAGGCGATCAACCTCACCGTCGGCCAGCTCGGGTTCCCGTTCAAGGAGCCGGGCGCCTACCGGATCGAGGCGAGCTTCACGAATCTGGACGGGACCACGGCCGCCGCGGTCATGCAGCTCTACGTGCGCCCGCCGTCCAACTACGAGACGCTGCCGGTGGCCAGCGAGCTGTTCAACGCGCGGGTCGGGCGGGTCCTGTACGTCGGCGGCTCGCGGCTGATGGAGGACGTGAACGAGAAGATCGACTGGGTGTGCCAGCGGCTCGGCCCCCAGCACCCGACGACCTACTACCTGAGCGCGACGCGCGCGATGCCGCAGGCGCAGCCGTTCAAGCTGGTCGAGGCGGAGACCGACACCGTGCGCGTGCTCCCGCCGGACCCCGAGCTGGTCGAGCGGGCGCTGCGGCCGATCGTGCAGCAGCCGGAGTCCGCCGCCGACGCGCTGGGGCACATCGTGTACCGGCGTACGGTGGACGTCTACACCGACGCGGCCGTCGAGTGCGGCAAGCGCGCGGCGGCGCGCAAGGCGCAGCGGGAGCTGCTGGCGCTCTTCGAGCAGCGCAACGTTGTGCCGCAGGTGGTGGAGGAGGTCAAGGAGCGCGCGGCTGAGCTGAAGTAGAAGCAGTGTGGGGTGGCTGCGGCTTCGCCGCGCCACCCCACATCGATCGAGCGATCGCCGTCCTACTCCTCGAGGATGTCGACGCGGGCGCTCATGCCGGCGCGCAGGTTGGTGATGTCGTCCAGCGTGATGCGGACCAGGAAGGTCCTGATCGTCCCCTGCACCGTCGCCGTCGGCGCGACGAAGCTCACCGTGCCGGTGTAGGTGCGGTCCGGGATGCCGTCCACGCGCACCTCGGCCTTCTGGCCGACCTGCACCCGGGCGATGTCCACATCGCTGATCGGCACCTCCACCTCGAGCCGGCTGACGTCGACGATCTGGATCGCCGGCCCGCCCACCACCGTGCTCGGGTCGCCGGGCGCGATGTTGACGATCGAGACCACGCCGTCGAACGGCGCGAACAGCTCGGCCCGCTCGCGGTTGATCTGCGCCAGCGTGAGCGCGGCCTCGGCCTGCGCGACCCCGGCCGCCGCCGCGGCCACCTGCGACTCACGCGGGTCGGGGAGCAGCCGCGCCCGGTTCGCCTGCGCCTGGGCCAGGGCCGCCTGCGCCGCCGCCAGCCGGTCCTCGTCCGCCGGCTGGCGCAGCTTCTCGAGCGCCAGCTGCGCCTGGGCCAGCTGCGCCTCGGCGGCCTGGACGCCCGTGATCTCGGCCTGGCGGGCGCTCTCGGCCGCCTGCACCGCCAGCTCGACCGCCTTCTCGGCCTGCCTGAGCGCGGCCTCGGCCTGCACGAACTGGGCGTAGTAGTTCTCCTGCTGCCCGTCGCTCAGCGTATTGTCGATCGAGCCGCCGGTGGCGGTGCGCGTCTCGGGGACGAGCGGGTCGTTGCCCGTCTCCTGGGCGTAGGTCCAGTTGTACTTCGCCTGCGCGTAGCGCGCCTGGGCCTGGGTGAGCTGGAAGGCGGCCTGCTCGACCTGGCTCTCGGCCTGGGTCTTGGCGAACGAGAGCCGGTCGCGGGTGGACTGCAGGTTGGCCTCGGCGAGCGCGACGGCGGCCTCGGCGGTCTGGATGTCGATCGGCTTGGCGCCCTGCCTGACGGCATCGAGCGCCGCCTGGGCCTGGCGCACCGCGGCGTTGGCGGCCGCCAGCTCAACGTCGCGCGGCTCCTCGTTGAGGGCCGCCTCCTGTGCCTTGGCGCTGGCGAGTGCGGCCTCGGCCTGCTGGACCTGCTGGTCGAAGGGGCGCAGGTCGAGCCGGGCCAGCAGGTCGCCCGCCTTCACCTCGTCGCCCTCGTCCACCAGCACCTCGGCGACGGTGCCCTGGACCTGGAAGCTGAGGTCGGCGTCTCGCACGGCCTGGATGGTGCCCGCGCCGCTGATGCCGAGCGTGATCGGCAGGGCGGTGGCCGGCGCGGAGGTCGGCAGGGCGGTGGGCACAGTGGCGGCAGTCGCGCTCGCGGTGGTGGCAGTCGGCGTGGGGGCCGGCTCCGCGGCGCAGGCTGCCAGGGCAGCTGCGGTCACGATCAGCAGACTTGCTGTGAGCGGTCTGCGGTTCACAGGCGGTTACTCCTTGTGGTCAAGAGATGAACTCTGCTCATTTTTGGACTTATGTGGGGCTCGGCCCAGACCCCTTCGGGGGCGCGGGGCCGAGCTGCCCCAGGATCTCCCTCTCCGCCGCTCTGCGGCGAAACAACGTGTCTGTGGAGGCAGCAGCTCCGCGCCGCGTAGCTCCTGGCATTGTAGCCGAGGTCTGGCGGGCGAGCTGCGCCTCGGGCGGGATCATGCCCCGTGCCCCGGCCGCTCTTCCACCGGCCGCGCGTCGCGGGTATCGGTGCCGTTGGCGTGGCCGTTGATGCCGTTGGGCAGCGGGGCGTGCCCATCGGCGGGCGCGGCCAGCACCGGGAGCGGCGCCGGGGCGGGCGTGGCGAGCGGCGGCAGCTCCTCCTCTTCTTCGTAGCCGAAGATGCGGCGGAAGAAGGCCGTCACCCGCTCGGTGAACGACTCCATGAGGCTGTAGGCCGTCGGCACCACCAGCAGCGTCAGCAGCATCGAGGTCAGCAGGCCGCCGATCAGCGCGGTGGCCAGGCCCTTGCGGAACTCGCCGCCCTCGCCGGTGCCGATGATGTGGATGCCGAGCGCCACCGGCAGCGAGCCGGCGACGATCGCCAGGGTCGTCATCAGGATCGGGCGCAGGCGGATGGCGCCGGCCAGCTCGAGCGCGCTGTGCTTCGGCAGCCCGGCGCGCCGCAGGCGGTTGGTGAAGTCCACCAGCAGGATGGAGTTCTTCACCACCAGGCCGAGCAGCATGATCAGGCCGATCATGCCGGTGATATCCAGCGGGAGGCCGACCAGCCGCAGCGCGAGGAAGGCGCCGATGAAGCTGAACGGCATGGCCACCATGATCACCAGCGGCTGGGTGAACGAGCCGAACTGCGAGGCCAGCACCATATAGACGAACAGCACCGACAGGCCCATCGCTATGAACAGCCCCTCGAAGCCCTCCGTCGTCTGCTCCGACATGCCGGTGAAGTTAGTCTCCACGTCGGCCGGGAGGCCGAGGGCGTCGAGGCGCGCCTGGACGTCCTGCTGGGCCTCGCTGAGGTTGCGGCCCGCCACCAGGTTCGCGCCGATGATCACCTGGTTCAGCCGGTCGTAGCGCCGGATCGCGGTGGGGCCGGAGGCCAGCTCGACGGTGCCGAGCGCCGTGAGCGGCACCGGGCCGGACCTGGTCGGGATGATGATGTTGCGCAGCGACTCAGGGCTCGTGCGGTCCTCGGGGCTCAGGCGCACGACGACGTCCGCTTCCTGGTTGCCCTGGCGCAGCACCGTGGCGGTCTCGCCGTTGATCAGCGCCCGCACCGAGCTGGCGATCTCGTTGTTGGTGATGCCGAGCTCGCCGATGCGCTTCGGGTCGGCCCGGAAGCGCAGCTCGGGCTTGCCGGGCTTGACGTTGGTGTCGATGTCCACCAGGCCGGGCACCTGCGCCATCTCCTGCTGGATCTGGGCGACCAGCGGGGCGATCTCCTCCGGCGAGCGGGTGGTCTGCAGGCTGAGCTGCAGCTGGCGGCCGGTGACGGCGGTGGAGGTCATCCCGCCGATCGACGGCAGGGTGACGGTCAGGTTGGGGAGGAACGCCAGCTGCGGGCGCAGGCGGCGCTCGACATCCCGGCTCAGCGCGCCCTCCCTGAGGCCCACGAAGATCTCGGCGCGCTCCGCGCTGCCGGTGCCGCCGACGTTGCTGATCACATTCTCCACGCCCGGGTCGCTCAGCAGGATCTGCTCGGCCTGCCTGGCCAGGCGGTCGGTCTCGCTGAGCGCCGCGCCGGCCGGCAGCTCGTAGCCGATGTAGATCTCGTTGGGCTCCTCATCCGGGAAGAATTGGAACTTGAGGCCCGTGGCCACGTACACGCTGGCGGCGAGCACGAGCACGGCCACGCCGACGACCATCAGCCGCCGCCTGGTGCTCGCGAGGCTCCAGGCCAGCAGCTGCTCGTAGGCGCGGCCGAGCGCCCCGGGGTCCTCGGTGGCCTCGTGGATCAGCGAGGCGTCCTGCTCGTTGCCGGCCGAGCGCAGGCGGGCCACCGCCTCGGCGATCTCGGGCCGGTGCGAGTGGGCCTCGTCGTGCGGGTGCGCCTGCGCCTTCTGGCGGCGGAACAGGTTGGCCGAGAGCATCGGCGCGAACATGAACGCCTCGACCAGCGAGAGCAGGATGGCGATGGCGATCGTGATGCCGAACGACTTGAAGATGATGCCGGTGGTGCCGGAGGTGAAGGTGACCGGCACGAACACCGCCACCACCGTGAAGGTCATCGCCAGCACCGAGAGCGCCACCTCGGCGGTGCCCTTGCTGGCGGCGACGCGGGGCGACTCGCCGCGCTCGGTGTGGCGGAAGATGTTCTCGCGCACCACGATCGCGTCGTCGATCACCAGGCCGACGCACAGCGCCAGGGCGAGCAGCGTGATCAGGTTGATGCTCAGCCCGAAGAGCGGCATGATCGCGAAGGTGCCGATCAGGATCACCGGCAGGCCGGCCATCGTCACCAGCGTGTTCCGGTCGCGGATGAAGGTGAGCACCACCAGCAGGCCCACCGACAGCACCAGCACCAGCACCTTGTCGACTTGCACCCCGAGCGCGGGCAGGACGCCGAGGCCGACGACGGCGATCAGGGCCGGCGCCGCAACGGTGTACAGCACGTTGCGCCAGCCGCTGAAGAACAGCATCACCACCAGCAGCGCCGCGACGGCGGCGAACACCAGCTCCTCGAGCGAGCTGATCGTCGAGGCGGTGACGGCGGTGGACGAGTCGCGCGGGATGACGAAGGTGAGGTCGGTCCGGGTGGCGGCGATCTCCTCCAGCTCGGCCTTGACGTTGTTCGCCACGGCGACGGTGTTCGCGCCGGTCTGCTTGCGGATGTCGACGATGATCGCGTCCTGGCCGTCCAGGCGGGTGTAGCTGTTGCGCTCGGCCACGCCGTCCTCGACGGTGGCGACGTCGCCGATGCGGTAGTTGGTGCCGGTGATCTGGATGTTGGCGATGTCCTCGGGCGTCTGGAGCAGGCTCGGCGCGCGCAGGCTGATGTCCTGGCCGTTCGAGCTGATGCTGCCCAGGCCGAGGTTGGCGTTGGCGGTCTGCAGCGCGAGGCTGATCTGCGCCGGGAGGATGCCGTAGGCGCGCAGCTTCTCGAGGTCCATCAGGACGTTGATCTGGCGCACCTCACCGCCGGAGACGGTGGCCGAGCCGACGCCCTGGGCGCGCTGCAGGCGCGGCAGGATCTCGTCCTCGATCTGGCGGCGCAGCTCGAGCGGTGACTGGCCGGCCGTGCCGGCGAAGGCCACCGAGAGCATCGGCAGGGCGTTCGGGTCGAACTTCTGCACCACCGGCTCGCGGATGTCGCGCGGGAGCGTCGGGCGCACAGCGTTGATCTTCTCGCGCACGTCCTGGTCGGCGCGGTTCACATCGGTGCCCTCGACGAACTCGAGGATGATCACCGCCAGCCCCTCGCTGGAGGTGGAGGTGATGTGGTCGATGCCCTCGATCGTGTTGACCGCGTCCTCGATCGGCTTGGCCACCTGCTCGGCGACGCTCTCGGGGCCGGCGCCGGGGTAGGGGATGGAAACTGCGATCACCGGGATCTCGATGTCCGGCAGCAGGTTGACCGGCAGCGTCCGGAAGGACAAGATGCCGAAGGTGATCGTCAGCAGCATCAGCATGGTCACGAAGACCGGCTGGCGGATCGCCGTATCGGCGATCGGCATGCCGTTCAAAGGCTCTTGTCTAGTGCGTATCGCCATGCGTTTCTCCCGCTCCTTCTAGGGTGGCGGTGTTGTGTTGCAGCAGTCAGAACTGATAGCGTATTGCTTTGTGAAATACTCTACAGTATAATGACTTAACGCGCAAGTAGGACAAGGGATGTATTCGCCGAGTAGTACCCTGCGCGTACAGGCGGATGCCACTGATACGAAAAGGGGAGACGGAATGGCCGGCACGCTGCGCGAGCGGCGCAGGCAGATGCTGCGCGACGAGATACTGCAGGCTGCTCAGGCGCTGATCGTCGAGAAGGGCTACGGCGCCATGTCGATGGATGAGCTGGCTGCTGTCGTCGGCATCTCCAAGCCCACGTTATACGACTACTTTCCGAGCAAGGGTGCGCTGGTCGTGGCGGCGGCGACGCACGAGATGCGGCAGCTGATCGATCTGCTGGAGGAGCAGCCGGCTGGCCAGACGCCGCTGGAGCGTTTGACGCTGGTGCTGCGGGAGATGTTGCAGCGCCACATGCGCATGCAGACGATGGGGATCGGCCCGTGGCCGGAGATCTTCCGCCTGCTGTGCGAGAACGAGGAGGCGCTGGCCTACATGGAGCGCATCGACCGCGACATCGTCGCGCAGGTGCAGGCGGGGATCGCGGTCGGGCAGATCGACGCCTCGCTGGACCCGGCGGCGATCGTGCACGCCTTCTACGGGCTGATGGCGGCGATGCCGAAGCTGCGGCTGAGCTCGATCGAGATGAGCGACCCGCAGCGCACGGCGGACGGACTGGTGGAGATCTTCGTGCGGGGCGTGAGCGCGCCCAAGTGACGTGTGGCGCGCCAAAAGGCGAGCGGGCGGCGCGCCGCCCGCTCGCCTTGGCTCTTGGCTACGGTCAGGCGCGGCCGAGGCCCCGCAGGTACTCGAGGCTCATGCGCACGCTCTCGAGGGCCGGGCGCTCGCAGCGGTCCTGCTCGACGATGAACCACTCGGCGCCGGCGGTCTCAGCGGCGGCGATCACGCCGGGGATGTCGAGCGTGCCGTGGCCGACCTCGGCAAAGACCCGGCTGCCCTCCTTCATGTCCTTGAGGTGGACGAGCGGCACGCGGCCGCTGAACTCGCCGATCAGCGCCGCCGGGTCGAATCCGGCGTAGGCCGCCCAGTAGATGTCGATCTCGAACTTGACCAGCGCCGGGTCGGTGGCGTCGCGCATCGCGTGCAGGCCGGTGGTGTCGCCGAAGCGCGTCAGCTCGAAGTCGTGGTGGTGGTAGCAGAGCTGCAGGCCCTGCGCCTGGGCGGCGCGCCCGATCTCGTTGAGCTTGGCGCCGAGGCTGCGGTAGGCCTCGACGCTCGAGCGGCGCTCCGGCGGCAGCCAGGGCACGATCAGGAAGCGCCCGCCGAGGATCTGCAGCTCCTCGATCGCTGCCGCAAGCTCCCCCTCGAGCCGCTCGATCGGCACGTGGGCGCCCGAGACCTTCAGCCCGAGCGCGTCGAGCTCCGCGCGCAGCTCGCGCGGCGACAGCCCTCCGAGCCCCGCCAGCTCCACTGCGCCGTAGCCCATCTCGGCCACGGCGCGCAGCGTCCCCTTGAAGTCCTTCTGTGCCTCATCGCGCAGCGTATACATCTGCAGGGCGATCGGGTTCGTAGCCATATCGTGCTCCTTTGTGAGCGGAAGGCGCGGAGGGCCTGTCCCACCGCGTGATCGGCAGCGCCCATATGGTTTATCACTTCCAGCGGTTTGTCAAACGTCCGCGGTGGCCTCGTCCCCGCGCCTGCTCGCCTGACGGCAGTGATGCGGTCGCGCCGCCCGCTCTTCTCCTTCCGGAGTGGTCTGGCGGGAGACCCCACCGCGCGGGGGCTGCCGGCAGGGCGGCGCCTAGGTGGCCAGAGCGGCCTGCTGTCCGGCCGCAGCCGTGCGGCTGGGCGGCGAGGCCGACGGGCGCAGGGTGAGCGCGTAGGCGCCGAACGGCTCAAGGGTCAGCCGCAGCTGGCGCAGCGCATCGCGGCCCCACGTGTGGCGGCCCTCCTCGCACCACCGCTCCCCGCTGAGGATATCCACGACGTGGAACTCCCCCTCCGCCAGCCCGAGCGCCTCGACCGGCACTCCCAGCGTTACCGTGTGGCGGTGCGGCCCGACGTTGAGCAGGCCGATCACGGCGTCGTCTTCGAACTGGCGCAGCACGGTGAAGACCTGCTGGCTGCTGCAGGTGACGGCGTCGTAGCTGACGGCGCCGCGACGCAAGGCAGCGGAGCCGGCGCGGGCCGCGAGCAGGTCGGTGAGGAAGGGCTCCTCGCCCTGCTCCTGGCCGCAGTGGATCATCGGGACGAAGCCGCACAGCATGAGCCCGGCCAGCAGGAGGCGGCTGATGCGCGAGCCGCGCAGCCCGTCGGCCAGCGGGTTGAGCAGGTGGGTCAGGGAGCTCTCTGTGTAGCAGATCCGGACGGCGCCCTCGGGCAGCGCGCCGATGTGGTCGGCGAGCCACTGCGCGAGCTCGGCCGGCGTGAGGCGCGTGAGGCCGAGGTGGAAGAACATGTGGTGCGCCAGCTCGTCGATCGAGGCGTCCTGTCGCTCGGCGCAGGCCGGCCCGCCCAGCGCGCCGATGACCGCGGCCTCCGGTCGCTCGGCGCGGGCGGCGGCGCGCAGCTGCTCGATGAACGCCAGGTACCCGAGCGTGCCGGCGCTGGCGTGGTAGGGCACATCGCGCGACCAGTTGGGGCGCGGCACGCGCGGCGGCGAGACGCGGAACCCGTCCAGCTGGAAGTCGCGCAGGAGCGCCAGGGCGACGCCGGCGAGGAACTCGCGCAGCGGCTGCTGGGCCCAGTCGAAGGGGACGATCTGCTCCGGGCCGTCGACGCGCGCCAGCCGGCCCTGCTCGTCGCGGCAGAACCACTCCGGGTGGGCGGCGATGTGCGGCGAGCTCGGCGCGCAGCCCGCGAGCGGGAGGTCGACGATCACGCGCATGCCGTGCGCGTGCGCCGCTTCCACCAGCTGCCGCAGGTCGTCCGGGCCGCCGATCGCCGGGTCGAGCCGCTCGAAGTTGTGCACGGCGGCCGGGCCGGGGAGGTCGCGGTTGCCGTCCCAGAGGCGCCCGGCGCCGGCGCCGTACTCCCAGATCGGCAGGAGGCAGAGCGCGGTGATCCCCATGGCGGCCAGGTGCGGGAGCGCGGCCGTGAGCCCTGCGAGGCCGCCGTGCTGCGCCGGGTGGACTTCGTAGAGGGCCGCGTCGGGCAGCCAGGCCGGCGAGGGAGCGACCGCCCAGGCGCCGCCGGCGAGGCTGTGGGTGCGCCGGAACGCGCCCATGGCGAGCGACCAGGGCTCGTGGAGCAGCAGGATGTGCTGTGTCTCGGCGGTCAGCTCCGCGTCCGCGCCCAGCCAGCCGGCGAGATCGACCTGGTGGGCAACCGACACCGCTTCCCCGTTCCCGTCCACCTGGGGCAGCGCCGTCTCGCCCACGCTGTGGTACCAGCAGAGGAGCGCCTCGCCGCCCGATTCCTCGTGGAGCGCCATGAGCCCGGCGGCCGCGGTGGGGCTGGGCTCGAACGCCTGGTCCGCGCGGAGGCCGGGGGCGAAGTAGCGCCGCGGCAGGACGCCAGCGCGCTGCTCCGCCGCGACCGTGAGCGGAACGCGCGGGCGCACGCTGTTGCCGGGCGCGTCGAAGCGCCCGCTCTCGAGCGAGCCGACCCGCAGCCAGGGCAGCACCATGCGGACGCCGCGCAGCTGCAGCGGGTCCTCGCCGACGTTCACCACCGTCACGCGGCGGGCGATCCACGTGCCGGTGATGCGGTAGCGGTCGTAGACCATCAGCGGGCCGATGCCGCTGATAATCGTCACGTGGGCGGCGCCGTCGCGCTCCTCCGCCGTATGGCGCAGGAAGCGCACGAGCATGCGCTCCGAAAGCCAGCCGCGCTCCCCGACGCAGACGTCGACCGAGGGGCGCGGGCCGCCATAGCCGGCGAGGTTCGGGCCGGCCGCGCGCCGCAGCACACGCAGCCCGCCGTCGTCGCGGGAGAAGGCGAGGGTCAGCTCGTCCGTCTCGACGGTGAGCAGCTCGCGCGACTGGCTGATAGTCAGGCCCATAGGTCCCAGAGCTCTCCAGACAGAGTTGGTGGATACGTCCTACGTCGCTCCACACCTGTGATCCGGAAAGGGTGTGTGCGGGCGCAGCGGCGGAACGGCCACACCCACACACACCCTACCGCTCGTGTCAGCTAGGGCCGGATGCTTTCGGCGATGTGCGCGAGCGCCTCGCGCGCGGGGCCCGGCGGAAGGCCGCTGAGATGGCCGGCGGCCTGGGCCGCGAACCGGCGCGCGTCCTCCCAGGCGCGCGCATCTCCGCCCCGGCGGCGCACATCGTCGAGCACCGCGGCCGCTCGCTCGCTGTCCAGCGGCTCGTCGAGCGCCTCCTGCAGATGCGGGGCGCCGGCGTCGGCCGCGTAGATCAGCGGGAGCGTGATCACCCCGGCGCGCAGCGCCAGCCCGCCCTCCTGGTAGTCGCGGGCGTCGTCGGCGATCTGCAGCGCCAG
Source organism: uncultured Roseiflexaceae bacterium (assembly GCA_937974195.1). GTDB lineage: Bacteria > Chloroflexota > Chloroflexia > Chloroflexales > Roseiflexaceae > CALJIC01. The sequence continues at coordinate 15,355 of CALJIC010000193.1, forward strand.
CCCCAGGTCGAACCCGAAGCGCCCGAGCGCCTCGATCTGCTCCTCGGCGAGCCCGGCGCAGACCCCGCCCGAGCGGGCCGAGGCGTCGAGCAGCGCGGCGGTGGCGCAGCCGGCCCGGTAGAGGTACTGCTCGCGCGCGACCTCGAGCGGGGCGAGGGCGGTGACCGGCGCCATCTGCCCCTCGCAGATGGCCATGACGCTGCGGGCGTAGGCGGCGATGATGCGCGGGTCGGGCGCGAGCGACATCTCGGCCGAGGCGAGCGCGAACAGGTAGTCGCCGACCATCAGGGCCGCGCTCCCGTTCCAGTGGGCGGAGGCGGCCACCGTGCCGCGCCGGCGCTCGGCCTCGTCCACCAGCTCGTCGTGGACGCTGGCGGCGGCGTGGATGATCGCGGCGGTCGCCGCGGCGTGGGCGGCGTCCGACTGGCGGGCTTCGCCGCGGTCATGGCCGAGGCGGGCGGCCAGCAGCACGATAGCGGCGTAGAGCCGGCCGCGCTCGGTGCCGAGGTGGCGACCGGCGACACGTGCGACGACCGGGCGGGCGGCGATGCGCTCTGCGATGATCCGGTCGACTCGCTCTAGCTCAGGGATCAGGTCGGGCGGGATGGGCGCCTGGGTCATAGCTGTTCTCTGTGGGCCGCAGTTCGCGCCTGTGGGCGCTCGTGACGAGAGCATACTTGATGCGCTGGGCGCTGTCAAACACTGCGCCCGTGGCCGGCGTCCAGCGCTCATCAGCTCCTCATCTGCGCCGGGCGACGCAGGCACACGTCCTGTTAGATACCATGTGCGAGCGGTGGGGAACGAGCGGCTGCCGGCGGGGTCAGCGATTCGGACAACCGCTCGCGGCGGAAAAGTGGTACTCTGCCAGACACACGTTTCGATGCAACTGTGAGGGCTTCATGACGATCTCACACCGTCTCGCGGCGCTCCTGGTAGCGCTCGGGCTCGTGGCGTGCGGCGGCCAGTCGCAGTCTCCGGCGGGCACCGGCGCGCCCGCGGCCCCGGCGCAGACCGAGGAGGCGCCGACCGTCGCGCCGCCCGCGGCCGAGGCGCCGGCGACGACTGTGCCGGCCGATCCGACGAGCAGCGCGCCCGCTGGGCCGGCGGGGGCGGAAGAGCCCGCTCCGGCCGCACCAGCCGCGTTTCCGCCGGCGATCGCGCTGCGCGAGGTGGGGCGCGGCTTCGACAACCCGCTCCACCTCACCCACGCGGGGGACGGCAGCGGGCGCATATTCGTGGTCGAGAAGCGCGGCCGGGTGCTGGTGCTGGCCGACGGCGGGCCGGTCGAGCCGGCGTTCCTCGACATCACCGACCGGGTGGGCTCGCGGGCCAACGAGCAGGGCCTGCTGAGCGTCGCCTTCCACCCGCGCTTCGAGGAGAACGGCTTCCTGTACGTGAACTACACCGACCGGAACGGCGACACGGTCGTCTCGCGGTTCAGCGCGGCCGGCGACCGGGCCGACCCGCAGAGCGAGGTCGTGCTGCTGCAGATCGACCAGCCGTACGCGAACCACAACGGCGGGCTGGTGCTGTTCGGGCCGGACGGGTACCTGTATATCGGCATGGGCGACGGCGGGAGCGGCGGCGATCCGCAGGACAACGGCCAGCGCACGGATACCCTGCTGGGCAAGCTGCTGCGGATCGATGTGGACGGCGGCGAGCCGTACGGCATCCCCCCCGATAACCCCGGGGCGGCGGGCGGCGAGCTGCGGCCGGAGATCTGGGCGCTCGGGCTGCGCAACCCGTGGCGCTTCTCGTTCGACCGCGCCACCGGCGACCTGTACATCGCCGATGTGGGGCAGAACGCGATCGAGGAGATCAACTTCACGCCGGCCGGCACGCCCGGGGGCGTCAACTACGGCTGGAACCGGCTCGAGGGCAGCAGATGCTTCCGCAGCCCGAGCTGCGACCCGGCGGCGTTCACCGGCCCGGTGGACGAGTACGGGCACGACCTCGGCCAGTCGGTGACCGGCGGCTACGTCTACCGCGGCGCGAGCTTCCCGGCGCTGCAGGGGGTGTACTTCTTCGGCGACTTCACCAGCGGGCGGATCTGGGGCCTGCGGCAGACCGGCGGGGCCTGGGAGCGCGCCGAGCTGCTCGACACCGACGTGTATATCAGCTCGTTCGGCGAGGACGAGGCCGGCGAGCTGTACCTGACGAGCATGTATGATGGGACGGTCTATCAGATTGTAGCGGAGTGAGGGAAGCGAGGATAGCTATGCGAGTACTGCTGAGCGATATGGAGGCGCAGAAGCGGGCGCAGGTCCGCTACGCGCTGCAGCGCGAGCCGTGGGTGACAGCGGTCGAGGCGGATACGCCGAGCCCGGCCTACGATGACCCGGGCGGGAGCTACGAGCCCTACCCCGCGGCCGTGGGGGCGATCCCCGCGGACGAGAGCCTGACCGCTCGGGTGGGCGCGGCGGGCGCCGACCTGGTGGTGCTCGACTGGGAGATCGCGGCGCCGCTGCCGGCAGGCACGATCGAGAGCCTCAAGGCCTCCTTCCCGCACGTGCTGGTCGCGGCGCTGAGCACGCGGCCGGAGGAGCGCGCCAACGCGCTGGCCGCCGGCGTCGATATCTTCGTGCTGACCAGCGGCACGCCGGAGGACATCGTCGCGTCGCTGCGCACGAGCCTGGAGACGCAGCGGCAGTAGCGGCGGCGGAAGGTCGGGCGGCAGGGTCGCCCGGAGCAGAGGCTGGGGCCGGGGTGTTGATACCTCGGCCCTTTTTGTATGCCTGTGGGGGTACGTATCTTGCTGACCGTGGTGGATGCGGCGGGCGCGGCAGGGACACCTGCTCTCCCCGCCTGGTTGATCGTAGCGAAAGCAAGGAGAGTGCAATGCGACAGATGTTGTACCGCCTCGTGATGCTGCTGATGGCCGCGCTGCTTGTGGTTTCCTGCGGCGGGCAGCAGACCGGCGGCACCGAGCCCGGGGCTGCCCCGGCGCCGACGACTCCTGCAGAGGCCCCTGCTCCAACCACCGACACGGCGGCCGAGCCGACGACCGACACGGCGGCCGAGCCGACGACTGACACGGCGGCCGAGCCGACCGCCGAGGGCGGGCTGGCCGCGACGAGCGGGCCGGCCGAGGAGGGCCAGACCGAGGGCCAGACCGGCGCGATCTCGCTGGAGAACCCGCCGCCGGTCCCGAACGCTGAGGCGGCCAGGCAGTACAGCGGCGCCACGATCATCTACTACGGCGACTCCGTCGGCCTCGGCGCCGAGATCGACCAGATCCTGGCCCAGCGGTTCACCGAGGACACCGGCATCAACGTCAACGTGATCGCCAAGCCGCAGGACGCCACCGAGAACTACGCCGTCTACCAGCGCTTCTTCCAGGCGCAGTCGCAGGACGTGGACGTGATGATGCTGGACGTGATCTGGCCGGCGGCCTTCGCGCCGCACCTGGCGGACCTGAGCCAGGCGCTCGCCACCGAGGCGCAGGGCCACTACGAGAGCATCATCGAGAACAACACGGTGAACGGCCAGCTGGTCGCTATGCCGTGGTTCGCCGACTTCGGCATGCTCTACTACCGCACCGACCTGCTGGAGAAGTACGGCTTCAGCGCGCCGCCCACCACCTGGGATGAGCTGGAGCAGATGGCGCAGACCATCCAGGACGGCGAGCAGGCCAGCAACCCGAACTTCGCCGGCTTTGTGTGGCAGGGCGCGGCCTACGAGGGGCTGACCTGCAACGCGCTCGAGTGGCTGGCCTCGGCCGGCGGCAACATCATCGAGAACGGCCAGGTGACCGTGAACAGCCCCGAGGCGGTTGAGATGCTGACCCGCGCGCAGGGCTGGATCGGCACGATCTCGCCGCAGGGCGTGACGTCGTACCGCGAGGAGGACGCGCGCAACATCTTCCAGGGCGGCAACGCGGCCTTCATGCGCAACTGGCCGTACGTCTACGCGGCCGCCAGCCAGGAGGACTCGCCGATCGCCGGGAACTTCGATGTCGCGCCGCTGCCCATGGCCGGCGAGGAGGGCCAGCACGTCGGCACCGTTGGCGGCTGGCAGCTCGGCGTGTCGCGCTACTCGCAGAACCAGGAGGCGGCGATCGAGTTCGTGCGCTACATGACCAGCCCCGAGGTCCAGACCTACCGGGCGGTGGTCGGCTCGTACATCCCCACGATCCCGTCGGTGGCCGAGGACCCGCAGGTGCTCCAGGCCATGCCGTTCCTGGAGAACCTGGCCGACGTGGTGCGCGTGACGCGGCCCTCGAACGCGCTGGGCGAGAACTACAACCAGGGCTCGACGATCTTCTTCCAGGGCGTGAGCCGCATCCTGCAGGGCCAGAGCCCTGAGGAGGTGCTGCCGCAGGTCGAGCAGCAGCTGCAGCGCTTCGTGCAGAGCTAGCTGACGGCCGATGGGCGGGCGCGCCGAGCGCGCCCGCCCGACTGCTGGCGTGAAGGAGACGCGCATGCGACAAGAGACTGCCCAGCGTGACCCGGCGCCGCGGGCCGCCACCGGTGCCCGCGGCCCGATAACGCTGGCCGCGCGCCAGACGCGGCTGGCCTGGGTGCTGCTGGCGCCGACTCTGGCGGTGGTGGCGCTGGTGGCCCTGTACCCGCTGGTGCAGACCTTCTACCTGAGCCTGACCAACGCCAGGCTGGCGAGCGCCGCGCCGGTCGAGTTCGTCGGCCTGGAGAACTACCGCTTCCTGATCCAGGACTTCGCCTTCCGCGACGCGGTCACGATCACCGTGCTGTTCACGCTGATCACCGTGGCCTTCGAGTTCCTGCTCGGGCTGCTGTTCGCGCTGGTGATCAACTCCTCCTTCCGCGGGCGCGGCCCGATGCGGGCGGCGATGCTCATCCCGTGGGCCATCCCGACCGTGATCTCGGCCCAGATGTGGAAGTGGATGTACAACGACGTCTACGGCGTGGTCAACGACCTGCTCGTCAACCGGCTGGGCCTGATCGGCCGGCCGATCGCCTTCGTGGCGGCCGACACGACCACCGCGCTGCTGTCGATCGCCGCCGTGGACATCTGGAAGACGACGCCGTTCGTCGCCCTGCTGCTGCTGGCCGGCCTGCAGGTGATCCCCGGCGACGTGTACGAGGCGGCCGATGTGGACGGCGCCAACCGGCTGCAGCAGTTCTTCAGCATCACGCTGCCGCTGCTGCGCCCGGCGATCCTGGTGACGCTGATCTTCCGCACCCTCGACGCGCTGCGGGTCTTCGATGTGTTCTTTGTGATGTTCGGCGCCCGGCCGGACATGCAGCCGCTGGCGGTCTACGCGCAGCAGTACCTGGTGAACTTCTCAGACCTGGGCTACGGGTCGGCGATCTGTGTGGCGATCTTCGCGCTGATCGCGGTGTTTGTGGCGATCTACGTGCGGGTGTTCCGTGTGGAGGAGTAGCGCGCTCCACGACCGGCGCGGCGGGGTGTGGGGTGGCTTCGCCTCCCGGCGGGCCTCCCTTCGCCCCGCCGCCCTGCGGCGAAGAGCTCTCGGCGGCGCGTTCTGTTGGGGTTGGCAAGCGTTGGGAGCGGCCGGTTTGCGTCTGACGATGTGCGCTGACGGAGGTTAACAGTGGCCAAGAGCATCCCCGCCAGGATCGCCTTCTACCTGCTGCTGATCCTGATCCTGATCTACACGATCTTCCCGTTCTACTGGGCGTTCGTCTCCTCGATCAAGCCCTCCGGCGAGCTGTTCGCCACGCCGCCGACCTACTGGCCGCGCGAGCCGACGCTCGAGCACTACGCCCAGGTGCTGCGCACCGGCAACTTCATCACCGCGCTGCGCAACAGCGTGATCGTCGCCGTGTCCGTCACCGCGATCTCGCTCGCGGTGGGCGCGATGGGCGCCTACGCGCTGGGGCGGTTCCGCTTCCAGGGGCGCAACACGGTGCTCTACGCCGTGCTGGCGATGACCATGTTCCCGCAGATCGCCGTGCTGGGCGGGCTGTTCGAGATCATCACCCGGCTTCGGTTGTATAATACGCTCGTCGCGCTGATCCTGACCTACCTGATCTTCACGCTGCCGTTTACGGTATGGGTGTTGACGAACTTCTTCCGCGCGATGCCGCAGGACCTCGAGGAGGCCGCCTACGTCGACGGGGCGTCGCCCTGGCAGACGTTCTACAAGGTGCTGCTGCCGCTCTCGGTGCCCGGCCTGGTGACCACCGGCCTGCTGGCGTTTATCGCCGCCTGGAACGACTTCCTCTTCGCCCTCTCCTTCACCCAGACGCCGGACAGGCGCACCGTGACCGTCGCGCTCTGGGCCTTCCAGCCGCGGACGACCGGCGGCTTCGAGATCCCCTGGGACCAGATCATGGCCGCCACGGTGATCGTCACCGTGCCGCTGATCCTGCTGGCGCTGATCTTCCAGCGCCGCATCCTGGCCGGCCTCACGGCCGGGGCGGTGAAGGGCTGACCGTGCTCCCTCAGACGAGCTAAACCACGCGGCGCCCCGGCGCGCGGCGTGCGGCGTACGACGTGCAACGGCTCCGAACATCCCCTTGGCGCAGGAGAACTCCGTTCCATGACCAGCGATCACGATGCGGGCGACCCGCTGTGGTACAAGGACGCGATCATCTACGAGCTGCATGTCCGCGCCTTCTACGACAGCAACGGCGACGGGATCGGCGACTTCCGCGGCCTGACCGAGAAGCTCGACTATCTGCAGGATCTGGGGGTGACGGCGATCTGGGTGCTGCCGTTCTACCCCTCGCCGCTCAAGGACGACGGCTACGACATCGCCGACTACACCGGCGTCAACCCGATGTACGGCGACCTGAAGGACGTGCGCAGGTTCATCCGCGAGGCGCACCGCCGCGGCCTGCGGGTGATCACCGAGCTGGTGTGCAACCACACCTCGGACCAGCACCCCTGGTTCCAGCGCGCCCGCCGCGCCCGCCCCGGCACCTCGGCGCGCAACTTCTACGTCTGGAGCGACACGCCCGAGCGCTACAAAGAGACGCGCATCATCTTCAAGGACTTCGAGCCCTCCAACTGGAGCTGGGACCCCGTCGCTAAGGCCTACTACTGGCACCGCTTCTACAGCCACCAGCCGGACCTCAACTTCGACAACCCGGCGGTCCACCGGGCGATCTTCAAGGTGCTCGACTTCTGGATGAAGATGGGCGTGGACGGGCTGCGCCTCGACGCCATCCCGTACCTCTACGAGCGCGACGGCACCAGCAACGAGAACCTGCCCGAGACGCACGCCTTCCTCAAGAAGCTGCGGCGCTACATCGACGAGCGCTACGCCAACCGCATGCTGCTCTCCGAGGCCAACCAGTGGCCCGAGGACGTGGTGCACTACTTCGGCGACGGCGACGAGTGCCACATGAACTTCCACTTCCCGCTCATGCCGCGCCTGTTCATGGCCATCCACATGGAGAGCCGCTACCCGATCATCGACATCCTGAACCAGACCCCGCCCATCCCCGAGAACGCGCAGTGGGCGCTGTTCCTCCGCAACCACGACGAGCTGACGCTCGAGATGGTGACCGACGAGGAGCGCGACTACATGTACCGCATGTATGCGGACGACCACCGGGCGCGCATCAACCTCGGCATCCGGCGGCGGCTGGCGCCGCTGCTGCAGAACAACCGGCGCCGGATCGAGCTGATGAACGGCCTGCTCTTCTCGCTCCCCGGCACGCCGGTGCTGTACTACGGCGATGAGATCGGGATGGGCGACAACATCTACCTCGGCGACCGCAACGGCGTGCGCACGCCGATGCAGTGGAGCCCGGACCGCAACGCCGGCTTCTCGTCCGCCAACCGCCAGCAGCTCTACCTGCCGGTGATCACCGACCCGGAGTACCACTACGAGGCGGTCAACGTCGCCACCCAGCAGCAGAACCCCTCGTCGCTGCTGTGGTGGATGAAGCGCCTGATCGCGCTGCGCAAGCGCTACCGCGCCTTCGGACGCGGCAGCATCGAGTTCCTGCACCCCGAGAACCGCAAGGTGCTGGCGTTCGTGCGCCGCTACGAGAACGAGCGCATCCTGGTGGTGGCGAACCTGTCGCGCTTCGTGCAGTGCGTCGACTTGGACCTGTCGGCCTTCCGCGGCCTCGCGCCGGTCGAGCTGTTCGGCCGGGTGACCTTCCCGCCGATCGTCGATGACCGGCCGTACTTCATCACGCTCGGCCCGCACGAGTTCTTCTGGTTCGCGCTCGAGCCGGTGGCGGCCGAGGTGGCGCGCGCCGAGCGCGGCGCGCTGCCGGAGCTGCGCACCAGCGGCTCGTGGGAGCGCGCGCTGACCGACGGGCCGCGGGCGGCCGAGGTGCTCGCCGAGTACATCCGCGCCCAGCCGTGGTTCCAGGGCGCCGGCCGCGTCACCCGCGGGGCGGAGGTCGTGGAGCTGCTGCCGCTGCCCAAGTCCTCCGCGCGTATCGCGCTGGTGCGGATCGACTACGACGAGAGCACCCCGGAGACCTACGCGGTGCCGGTCGCGTGGGCCGAGGGCGAGCAGGCGGAGCGCATGCGGGCCGAGGGGCTGCAGAAGGGCCTGCTCGCGGAGCTGCGGGCGGGCTCGCGCGACGGGCTGCTGTACGACGCGCTGTACGACCCGGCCGTCGTCCGGGCGCTGGTCGGGGCGGTGGCCGGGCGGCGGCGCACCCCGGGCGGGCGCGGCGCGCTGGTCGGGTGCACGCTGCGCTCGATCCGCCGCGACCTGCCGGCGGGCGATGGGCGGGTGACCTACATCGACCGCGACAACACGGTGGCGATCATCGACGAGCGGCTGGTGCTCAAGCTGTTCCGGCGCATCGACGAGGGGCTCAACCCCGAGGTCGAGCTGGGGCGGGCGCTCAGCGAGGGCGGGCGCTTCGGCCACACCGCGCCGCTGCTCGGCTACCTCGAGTACCGGCCCGAGCGCGATGAGCCGATCACGCTGGCGTCGCTGCACGCCTACGTGCCCAACGAGGGCAACGCGCGCGACCGCGCGCTCGATGCCCTGAGCGTGTACCTGGAGCAGGCCGCCGCCGGCGGCGGCCCCGCGCAGGACATCCCGGCGCCGGCGCCGGGCACGCCGGTGGACGACGTGCCCGCGCAGGTGGCGGAGATGCTCGGGCCGTACCTCGAGACCGCCCGCACCATCGGGCGGCGCACGGCCGAGATGCACATGGCGCTGGCGGGCATCGAGCGGCCCGAGTTCGCGCCCGAGCTCTCCACGCCCTTCTACCAGCGCTCGGTCTACCACGGGATGCGCGCCGAGCTGAACGAGGCGCTCGCTGCGCTGCGCGGGGCGCTGGAGCGCCTGCCGGCCGAGACTCAGCGGCAGGCCGCCGCGCTGCTGGAGCGCGAGCGCGAGCTGCACGAGCTGCTTCGCCCGCTGGTCACCAGGACCTTCAGCGGCATGCGCACGCGCATCCACGGCCACTACAGCCTCGAGCAGCTGCTGGTGGCGGGCGGCGAGGTCAAGGTGTTCGACTTCGAGGGCAACCCGTCGCGCAGCATCAGCGAGCGGCGCATCAAGCGCTCGCCGCTGCGCGATGTGGCGCGCCTGCTGCGCTCGCTGCGCCGCGCGGCCGTCACTGCGCTCAGCGACCGCGGCGAGGGCGGGGTGCACCGGCCGGAGGACCTGGCGCTGCTCCGCCCGAGCGCCGCGCTCTGGACGCGCTGGGCCGGGGCGGCGCTCCTGGGCGCGTACCTGCGCGCCGCCGCTGGGGCGAGCTTCCTCCCGCAGACGCCGGCCGAGGTGACGGCGCTGCTGCGGTGCCTGATGCTCGATCTGGCGGCCTCCGACCTGCGTCGCGCGCTGCCGGACGCGCACGAGCTGGCCGACGACTGCGTGCGCGAGATGCTGGATCTGGTGGGCGGGGCCTGACGGGGTGACGGACATGCGCCGCCACCCCGCCAGCGTGTCACGCGGCCCTCTCCTGGGGATACACCAGGCCCCACTGGGCGCGGAGGTCATCGAGCGTCCGCATGATCGCCAGCGTCTCGTCGAGCGGCATCAGCGGGCTCTCGGTGCGCCCCTCGCGGATGCAGCGCATCACCTCCTCGGCCTCGTGGACGTAGCCGTTGCCGACCATCGGGCGGTGGATCGTCTCCTGGCGGGCGCCGGCGGTCACGGTCATGATCTCGGGGACCCACCAGCGCCGGTGGATGCGGATGCTGCCCTCCGAGCCGCAGATAAACGCCTCGTTCGGCGTGTCGGTGCGGATCGAGCTCGTGAGCGAGGCCAGGCGGCCGCCGCTGTAGCGCAGCACCATCGCCGCCTGCTCGTCCACCCCGGTCTCGCCGATGTGGGCCACGGACGCGATCTGCTCCGGGCGCCCGAACAGCAGCGAGGCCATGTTCACCGGGTAGATCCCGACATCGAGGAGCGAGCCGCCGGCCAGCCGCGGGTCGAACAGCCGGCTCTTGGGGTCGAACTCGGCCTGGAAGCCGAAGTCAGCCAGGAACATGCGGACGTCGCCGATGGCGCCATCCCGCAGCAGCGCCCGGAGGTCGTCCATAAGCGGGAGGAAGCGCATCCACACTCCCTCCATGAGAAACAGCCGCCGCTCGCGCGCCGCGGCGATCATCTCCTCCGCCTCGGCCGCGTTGATGGCGAAGGGCTTCTCGCAGAGGACGTGCTTGCCGGCGCGCAGGGCGTCGAGCGTGTTCCTGTGGTGCTCGGTGTGCGGGGTCGCGACGTAGACCACGTCGACGTCCGGGTCGTCGAGCAGGGCGGCGTACGACCCGTAGCGGCGCGGGATGCCGGCGCCGTCGGCGAAGCTCTCGGCCCGCGCCTGGGAGCGTGAGGCGACGGCGATGACCTGGGCATCGGGGAGGCGCGCGAGCGCGAGCGCGAGCTGCGAGGCCATGTTCCCGGTGCCGAGAATGCCCCAACGAATGGTATCCTGTGTCTTCATGGAATCCTCCTTCAGCAGGGGGGCAGCAAAAGGTGTGCCGGAAGCGGCGCCGGAGCTCCCCCCGGCGGCGGGAGAGGGATTCTGCAGTGGCGCGTCCGCCGTGCGGGCGGACAGCCGCGTAGTATTGTAGCAGCAACGATGTGAAGCGAAGGAGCATCGCAATGAGCCAGACAGGTGCTACGCGTGGACGTGAGCCGGTGCGCGTGGGGGTGATCGGCGCGGGGTGGCCTGGCGAGCGCCACGCCGAGGGCTACGTCGCCAACCCCGACGCCCGGCTGGTCGCGATCGCGGACGCCAACCCGGAGCGCGCGGCAGCCTTCGCCGCCCGCTTCGGCTATCTGCAGAACGGCCAGACGCTCAAGGTCTACTCCGACTACACCGAGCTGCTCGCCGACCCGGAGATCGAGGCGGTGAGCGTGGCGCTGCCGAACTTCCTCCACCGGCCGGCGACGATCGCGGCGCTCGAGGCCGGCAAGCACGTGCTGTGCGAGAAGCCGCCGGCGCTCAACCACGCCGAGGCGCGCGAGATGGCCGAGGCCGCAGCCCGCGCCAACCGCCTGCTGGCCTTTGCATTGCAGCGGCGCTTCAGCCCGGCGGTCGAGGCGCTGCACGAGCTGGTGAGCAGCGGCGAGCTGGGCGAGATCTACCACGCCCGCGGCGTGTGGACGCGCACCTGGGGCGTGCCGAAGGGCATCGGCGGCTGGTTCACCGACCCGGCGCGGGCCGGCGGCGGCGCCCTGATCGACATCGGCGTGCACGTGCTGGACATGGCCTGGTTCCTCATGGGCTGCCCCGCCCCGGCCACGGTCAGCGGGCAGGTGTACAACAAGTTCCCCGAGGAGACCAAGACCGATGACAGCGCCTTCGCGCTCATCCGCTTCGCGGACGGGCGCGGCCTGCAGGTGGAGGCGAGCTGGGTGCTGGCGCAGGACGAGGACCACTACGGCGTCTATATCTTCGGCACGAAGGGCGGCGCGCGGGTGGACGACAACCGGATCGACCTGTACACCGTCGGCGAGGAGGGCCGGACGACGCGCACGCGGGTGATCCGCGCCGGCTGGCAGCAGGCCTTCCTCGGGCAGGCGGCCAACTTCATCGCCGCCATCCGCGGCGAGGCGCAGCTGCGCACCCCGGCGGCCCACGGCGTCCAGCTCATGGCCATGATCGACGGCATCTACCGCTCGTCCGCCGAGGGGCACGAGGTGGCGATGTAGCTCATCGCTGCGCTGCGGCCGCACGCATCTCGCGCGGCCGCGCCCGGCGGGGCGGTGTGGAGGGCCACAGGCCCTCCGCAGGTTCCCTTTTCTCGCAGGGCGTACGTGGGGGAGGTGTGGAGGGCCATAGGCCCTCCACAGACACTTTTTCCCCGCCGCTCTGCGGCGGAACCACCACGTAACTCCTGCTCTCTCAGGCGATGGGCGGCGAGGCTGTCCATCGCCGAGAAAAAGGATGTAGTAGAATAGGAGAGCTCACGCGACTGTGCTCGCCCCGCGTGAGCTCTCCGAGCTACTGATATGAGGAGCCAGCCTATGGCAGCCAAAGACCTCAACATCGCGATCGTCGGCACAGGGAACATCGCCGGGCCGTACGCCGCGACCCTCAAGCCCTACGAGCACATCCACCTGCTGGGCGCCGCGGACATTGAGCCGGAGCGCGCCCGCGCCTTCGTCGAGCAGTTCGGCGGACGCGCCTACGAGTCGCTCGACGAGGTCCTGGCCGATGACGCGGTGGATCTGGTGGTCAACCTGACCATCCACCACGCCCACCCCGAGGTCATCACCAAGTGCCTCAACGCCGGCAAGCACGTCCACAGCGAGAAGCCGCTGGCGATGACCTACGCCGAGGCCAAGCAGCTCGTGGACCTGGCGGAGCAGAAGGGGCTGCGCCTGAGCTGCTCGCCGATCACGTTCATGGGCGAGGCGCAGCAGACGGTGTGGCGCGAGATCCGCAACGGTCGCGCCGGCGAGGTGCGCGTGGTGTACGCCGAGGTCAACTGGGGCCGCATCGAGAGCTGGCACCCCAACCCCGGCCCGTTCTACGAGGTCGGCGCGCTGTTCGATGTCGGCGTGTACCCGCTGACGCTGGTGACCACCTTCTTCGGCCCGGCCCGCCGCGTGACCGCCTACGGGACGGTGCTGTACCCGGACCGGGTGACGCGCGAGGGCAAGCCGTTCCACATCACGACGCCGGACTGGGTGGTGGCTGCGGTGGAGCTGGCCAACGGCACAGTCGTGCGCCTCACCACCAACTTCTATGTCGGGCACCACGGCAAGCAGAAGGGGCTCGAGTTCCACGGCGACCGCGGCTCGCTCTACATCAGCAGCTTCCAGGACTTCGACGCCGAGGTCGAGTTCGCCGAGTTCGGCGGCAAGTACGAGCCGGTGCCTCTGGTGCGCCAGGGCTACCGCATGCAGTTCGGCGAGCGGTCGCTGCCCACCGAGTGGGGCCGCGCCGTGGTGGAGATCGCCGACGCGATCGCCGAGGGGCGCCCGCAGCGGGCCACCGGCGCCCAGGCGGCGCACGTGGTCGAGATCTGCGAGGCGATCAGCCAGTCGCTCCGCAAGGGCGAGCCGGTTGGAGTGACCTCCAGCTTCACGCCGCCCGCGCCGATGGAGTGGGCGATGTAGGCGCCCCGCCGGCGAAACACGCCCAATTGGGAAGGCGCCGGGCCGTGGGCAGACCTGCCACCGGCGCGGCTCTTGCTACACTACGGGTAACACCGTAGCTACGCGGCCATCGATCGTGGGATCGAGCCGCAAAGGAGCAGGTATGACCACAGCGAAAACCGGAGACACTGTGTCGGTGCACTACACCGGCACCCTGGCCGACGGGACAGTGTTCGACTCGTCGCACGGCGGCGAGCCGCTGGTGTTCACGATCGGGGCGGGGCAGGTGATCCCCGGCTTCGAGGCGGCCGTCGCCGGGATGCAGCTCGGCGAGACGAGGACCATGACGATACCGGCCGGCCAGGCGTACGGCGAGTACCGCGACGATCTGGTGTTCACCGTCGGCCGCGATCAGCTGCCGCCGAACATGACTCCGGCCGTCGGCGAGCACTACCAGATGCGCCAGTCCGACGGCATGGAGATGATCGTGACGGTGCAGGAGGTGACGCCGGTCGAGGTGACGTTCGATGCCAACCACCCGCTCGCCGGGAAGGATCTGACGTTCTCCCTCGAGCTGGTGGCGATCAGCTAGCCGGAGCGGCGCGGGCTGTCCTGGCATCGCTGGGGCGGCCCGCGCCGCGCTTTCTTCCGCCTGAAGAGATCATCACTGCTCCCGCCGGCGTACCAGCGGCCGCTCCCCCGGCTGCCAGAGCGAGATGTGCGCCGGCTGCACCGCCTCGTCGATCGCCGCCAGCAGCGCGCCGTTCAGCCGGTCGAGGTCAATCTCGGTGCGGGTCACGGCGCTGAAGGCCTCCAGCACCCGGGCGGCGTCGTAGCGGCGCCGGTAGAAGCGCCGGTCGATGAAGCGCTGGATGCGCCCCCGCAGCGGCTGGAGCAGCGCCGCGATCGCCAGCGTCGAGACGATGATCGCGAGGTCGGACTCCTGGCCGCTCAGGGCGCGCAGCAGGAACTGCGCGACGGTCACGCTCGCCAGATAGATCCCCGTCAGCGCCCCCGTCAGCGTGCCGTACACCAGCGTGCGGTTGATCAGCAGGTCGACGTCCCACAGCCGGAAGTGCAGCACCGAGATGGCGACCGAGATCGGGATCAGCAGCAGGCTAAGGGTCAGGAACGGCAGCCGCACCAGCCGGTACAGGACCGCGGTCACCCCCTCGCCGGCCAGCCCTGGGACGAAGGCGATCGGCAGCTCGAGCCCGAAGAAGACCACCAGCGCCGTCGTGATGCCGAACAGGACCCACTTCGTCTGCTGGCGCTGCACCGGCGTGGCCGTCCGGTGGTAGCGGTAGACCTGCGCTGCGACGCCGCTGCCGTACCAGAACAGCCGCACCAGCAGGAACTCCGCGAAGGACATCTGCACGACCGACAGAGGCGCGTCCGGCCAGGCGTACGAGAGCGCCACCCACAGCGTCCAGGCCAGCGCGAGCCAGCGCGACCATCCCGGCACGAAGCGGCCGTCGGGGAACAGGTAGAGCGTCACGATCACCGTGATGAGCGAGAGCGCCTCGACGGCCATCGCGGGCCCGTAGAGCGGCGGCGGGATGCGCGCCGCCGGGTAGAGGATCGCCGTCACCGCGCCGAAGGTGATCAGCACCGCCGAGGTCAGCGCCGCCATCCAGTCGTCCGGGCGCAGCCAGAAGATCACCGCGCCGATCGCCGAGAACATGGCGACCTCGACCAGCGCCGCGCCCAGGGTGACCGCGCCGCGCAGGGCCAGCGGGATGCCGAGCTCGCGCAGCGTCGCCACCTGCGCCGCGCTCGGCCGCAGGTAGTTGCAGGGCGGGGCGGCGCAGGGCGTCTGCAGCTCGACGTAGATGCGCGGCAGCTCGAGGGCCACCACCGCCAGCGCGAGCAGCGCAACGACGGCCCAGGCCAGCCGCATCGCCGCCAGCGGCGCCCCGCGCAGCCGGGTGACGGGGTGGCGCATGTCCGCAGGCTTCATAGCTGAGTTGGCGGTCTACCGGCCATACATCGGGGCTAGTCCGGAACGAGGTTCGGATTCACGACGTACTGCCACCAGTTGTTGCTCACGCCGTAGGTCTCGCCGGTGGTGCGCGGCAGGTGGGCCAGCCACCACAGGTGGTGCAGGCGCATGTCGCCGCCGCCCCACTCGTCGCAGCTCACCGGGCGGAAGCGCCCCGGCAGATGCGGGAAGGTGTACCAGTCGTCGCAGGCGCTGAGCACCGTGCGCCGGTTGCCCCAGTCGTAGTCGCGCACGCTGTTGGGCGCGAAGTGGACGTTGCCGCACTGCGCCTGGCCGGGGTGGGTCAGGTCGTAGCGGGTGAACAGCTGCCACAGGTTCTGCTCGGGCGGGTGCCGCTCGAACACGCGGCTCATGATCGACTCGACCCGGTGGCCGTAGTTCTCCAGCATGCAGTCGACGCCGCGCTCGTAGTTGAAGGCCATGATCACGAAGCGGCCCGAGCAGCGCTCGGTGCCGGCCACCGGCGGCGAGTTGCACCAGAAGGCGCCGCGCCCGACCATGGTCGACTCGTAGTCGCCGGCGTACGGGAAGGAGAAGAACCAGACCTCGTCGAACTCGCCGCGCTCGTAGCGCTCGACCAGCTCGAAGGCCCGCACCTGCGCCTGGTAGTCGACCCGGTCCGGCTGGTGGAACTGGCGGGTGCGCCAGGCGCGCACGAAGCTCTCCGGCGTGTAGGCGAAGCCGTCGACCTTGGGCGGGAACCAGTCGGCGGCGATGCGCTCGACGATCTGGTAGCGCACGTAGCCGCCGCTGGCCTCGGCGAGGTCGGCGATGTACTGCTGCGCGAGCCGGTCGGGGTCGTTCCAGCCGAAGATCTCGGTCAGCCGCCGGCCGCCCTCGCTCGGCACGGGCGGGTTGTGGACGATCATCAGCACGCGCGGGTGGACCGGCGGCAGCGGGCTCGGCTGCGGCTCCGGCCGCGGCCCCGGGTGCCACGCGAGCGCCCGGTCGTCCAGCCCATCTCGCGCCTCGGGGACGCCCAGCAGGCGGCGGGCTGTGTTCAGCAGTCGGTCGAACATGGCTTCAGTATAGCACGGGCGGCGCGCGATCTCGGCCTCGGATGTGGCCCACAGGCGGCGCGACTCAGCCGTTCGACCGGGTTGACACGCCAGCCGGGTGCTGCTATACTCACTGCCAACCGAAGAGCCGAACGACAGCGAACAGGAAGAGTAGGCGCTGCGGCGCAGCTCAGAGAGCCGGCGGGTGGTGCGAAGCCGGTGCGGGCGCGGGCGCTGAATGGGCCTGGGAGTTGCGGAGCGAACGGATCGCCGATCCAAGTAGTAGCCGCCGGAGACGCCACCGTTACCAGGGCGCCGGGTATCTCTCACCCCTCGGCCGAGGCGCAGCAGCGCCGGCGCGGGGCCGGGACGTACCTGCTGAGCGCGCGGCGCCGTGAGGCGTCGCGAACTGGGGTGGCACCGCGAGGGCTCTGGCCTCTCGTCCCTAGACTGGGACGAGGGGTTTTTTGATTCCCCGTCGCGGGCAGCCGGTCGCAGGGCAGGGCCCGCGGCGAGTGGCCGGCAACCTGCGACGCACGCGTGGAGGACGTATCAATGGACAACGTCAAGTATCTGCTCGCCGAAGATCAGCTGCCGCGCGCCTGGTACAACATCGCCGCCGACCTGCCCGCGCCGCCGCCTCCGCCGCTCCACCCCGCGACCGGCCAGCCGGTCGGGCCGCAGGACCTGGCGCCGCTCTTCCCGATGGCGCTGATCATGCAGGAGGTCAGCACCGAGCGCGAGATCGAGATCCCCGAGGAGGTGCGGCGCATCTACCGCCAGTGGCGCCCGACGCCGCTCTACCGGGCGCGCCGGCTGGAGCAGGCGCTCGATACGCCGGCCAAGATCTACTACAAGTACGAGGGCGTCAGCCCGTCCGGCAGCCACAAGCCGAACACCGCCGTGCCGCAGGCCTACTACAACAAGCAGGAGGGCGTCAAGCGGCTGGTCACCGAGACGGGGGCCGGGCAGTGGGGCTCGTCGCTGGCGATGGCCGGCGCGTTCTTCGGCCTCGAGGTGCTGGTCTTTATGGTCAAGGTCAGCTACAACCAGAAGCCCTACCGGCGCGCGCTCATGGAGACGTTCGGCGCGCGGGTGGTGGCCAGCCCGAGCGAGGAGACGAGCGCGGGCCGCGCCATCCTCGCCGAGCACCCGGACAGCACCGGCAGCCTGGGGATCGCGATCTCGGAGGCGCTCGAGGTCGCGGCGCAGGACCCGGAGGCCCGCTACGCGCTCGGCAGCGTGCTCAACCACGTGCTGCTGCACCAGACGGTGATCGGGCTCGAGGCGATGGAGCAGATGGCGATGGCCGGCGACAAGCCGGATGTGATCGTCGGCTGCACCGGCGGCGGCAGCAACTTCGCCGGGATCGCCTTCCCGTTCATCGGCGCCAAGCTGCGCGGCGAGCTCGACGTGCGCGTCGTCTCGGTCGAGCCGGCCGCCTGCCCGAGCATCACCCGCGGCGTCTACGCCTACGACTACGGCGACACGGCCAAGATGGCGCCGATGGTCAAGATGCACACCCTGGGGCACGACTTCGTGCCGCCCGGGATCCACGCCGGCGGCCTGCGCTACCACGGCATGGCCCCGCTGGTGAGCCACCTGGTGCAGCTCGGCCAGATCGAGCCGATCGCCATCCAGCAGCTGGAGACCTTCGCGGCCGGCGTGCAGTTCGCGCGCGCCGAGGGGATCCTGCCGGCGCCGGAGGCCAACCACGCCGTGGCGGGCGCGATCCGCGAGGCGCTGCGCTGCAAGGAGGAGGGCCGCAGCGAGACGATCCTGTTCAACCTGTGCGGCCACGGGCACTTCGATATGCAGGCGTACATGGACTACGCCGCCGGCAAGCTGCGGGACTACGAGTACCCGGCCGAGGAGATCGCGATGGCGCTGGCCGGCCTGCCGAGCGTGGGGTAGACGCTTCGCCGAGAGGATCTGGGGGAGATCTCGCCTCCCCAGATCCCCGGCTGACGACTGGAGAGGGGTGAGATGGCTCAGATCAAGATCTACGGCCGCGCCGAGCACCTGCGGGAGATCCGCCAGCGGCTCTCGGATGTGATCCACGCCTGCGCGGTCGAGGCGCTGAAGCTGCCGGCCGGGAAGCGCTTCCACCGCTTCTTCCCGCTCGCGGCCGAGGACTTCGTCTACCCGGACGACCGCAGCGAGCGCTACACGATCATCGAGATCAGCATGTTCGAGGGGCGCTCGGTGGAGGCGAAGAAGCAGCTCGTCCGCCTGCTGTTCGAGCGCCTCCAGCAGGAGCTCGGGATCGCGCCGGGCGACGTCGAGATCACGATCTTCGAGACGCCGCGGCACAACTGGGGCATCCGCGGCCTGCCCGGCGACGAGCTGGAGCTTGGGTATAGGGTGGCCGTGTAGGGCGCCCGGCCCGTCGCGGGGCGGCTACCACGACACGTGCACGTTAACAATCGTCTCGGTGGTCTCCAGCACCACGTACCGGCTGGCGCGAACCGTCTCGACGGTGTGGGCGACTGGGCTGCCGTTGAGCGTCACGCGGACGGACCCGCGCGCCTCGGCGGGCAGCAGCAGCCGCAGCCGCATGTGGTCCGCGCTGGAGCTGGCCTCCAGGCCGATCGCGTTCGCCGCGCGGCTCCAGGTGTAGGCGGCGTAGCCGGCGCTCGCCGGGTAGCGGGCGGCCGCGTAGGCGCCGCTCACGTCGACGGCGGCCCAGCGCGGGCTGATCGTCACGCTGCTGAAGGCGAGGCCGCTGTCCTCGATCCCGGCCGCGCCCTCGACCAGCGCCGCCAGCATCGAGGCGGCCCCCCAGGCGTCGAACGGCACGGTCTGGTCCGATCCGACCCCCTCGGCGCCGTCCGGCCGGTACCACAGAAAGCTCCGGCCGCGGCTGAGCATGCGCTGCCAGTAGTGGTCCAGGATGGCGAAGCCGTAGGTCTCGTTGCCGTGGCGGAACGCGCCGCGGGCCAGCTCGCCGCCCACCAGCGGCATGATGCCGCCGTTGACGTACTGGCCGGGCAGCTCGCCGGTGCGGCCGGCCAGCCCGAAGCTGCCGGGCGGGAAGGGCGGGTCGATGCTGAACCACTCGGCGAACGCGGCGGTGGTCTTGCTGCGGCGGATGTACTCGTCGAGGATCGCCTGGGCCTGCTGCTCGGTGAGGACGCCGCGGTTGAGGGCGTAGGCGTTGGAGAGGCTCAGCTGCGCGGCCTCGTCCACGCCCGGCACATCGAGCGGCTGGAAGTGCACGTGGTGGCGGTAGAAGCGGCCGTTCCAGGCCAGCTGGTTCAGGCTGGACATGATGGCGGCCGCGGCGCCGCGCCAGACCTCGCCCAGGCCCGGGTCGCCGACGCGGTCCTCGATCGCCGCCAGCATGCGCAGCGCCTGGGCGGTGCCGGTGTTGTCGCCGTGGAAGACGCCCCACACCGTGCGCTCGTCGATCCAGTGGCGCGGCGAGGGCTCGCCGGTGGCCGGGTCGGCGGTGGTCGGGCCGTACTCGAAGTCCCAGGTGTCGATCGTGAAGGGGCGCTTGACCAGCCCGCGCTCCGCGTCCCAGCGCAGCGGGTGCTGCAGGGTGTGGGTGATGGCGCGCCGCAGCGAGCCGAGGTGGCTGCGCAGCCAGGCGTCGTCGCCGCTGGCCTGCCAGGCCTCGTAGACGCCCTGGACGTAGAGGTACTCGACGTCGGCCTCGACGGGGGTGCGGTACGGGCTAGGGACGACGAACGGCCGCGGCAGGAAGTCGTGCAGGCTGCCGTCCTCCATCTGGAGGTCGCGGAAGGCGTCCAGCGTCTCGCGCCCGTCGGCCTCGAGGTAGCGGGCGGCGCGCGCGGCGTACACGTGGTCGCGCAGCCAGATCAGCGGGCTGTCCGGGGAGCGGTAGCCGCGCAGCAGGCGCCCGTCGGCGCTCTCGTACTCGAGGACGGCCTGCCGGATGAGCTCGCGCGCTGCCCCGACGAACCGGTCGAAGCGCGGCTGGCCCGCCTGCACCTCCGTCTGCGCGTCAAGGGTGAAGAGCGCCGGGCTGACCGCCACCTGCTGGCCGGCCGCGAACAGGGCCGCCCACTGCGGGCCGAGCGCGCCGCGCGGGACGACCTGCACCTCGCCCCGGCCGCCCTCGACGTGGCCCTCGGCCGCGCCGGCGAAGCGCCTGCGGGAGTCGAACAGGACGACGCTCACGGGCCCGCTGTAGCCGGGGACGTCGGCGGCGAGGCGGACGGGCCGGAGCGGCGCGACGACCGGCTGCGGGCTGGTGAGGGAGGCGCCCACGTGCTGGGCGCGGGCGGCGCGCGGGGCGGCGAGGCTGGCGAGCGCGGCCGCGATGTGCGGCGCGCGGCGGAGCAGGGCGCGGCGGGAGAGACGCATACGAGTACGTGGTTCCTTTCGGCGGTCGCTGGATGTGGCCATTTGCTCGAACTATACCACACCACCGGGGCGAGCGATGATCGCGGCGATGACTCGATCTGCGGGCGCCTCGGCGCCGGGGGCCCGGCGGGTGCCCCACCGGGGTGGGAGCCGCGGGCGGCGCCCCGGCGGGCAGGGCAGAGCGGGGTTTCGAGACACAGTTCGGAGAGAACGGGCGCCCATTTCGCGCAGCGCGAAGGCGGCGCTGCGGGCGCGCAAGAGATTGTAGTCCTAAGGAGATGACATAATGCAACAGCGGAAGCGAATTCTGACCGGCGACCGGCCGACCGGGCGGATGCACCTCGGCCACTACGTGGGGACGCTGGCCAACCGGGTGCGGCTGCAGGACGAGTACGAGTGCTTCTTCCTGGTGGCCGACCTGCACATGCTCACGACGCGCACCGAGCTGGAGCGGCTGCGGGAGACGCGGCAGAACATCCGGGACGTGGTGCTGGACAACCTGAGCGTCGGGATCGACCCCGAGAAGTGCACCTACGTGCTGCAGAGCGCGGTGCCGGCCATCCCCCAGATCGCGCTGATCCTGGGCATGCTGACCACCGTGCCGCGGCTGCAGCGGGTGCCGACGCTCAAGGAGGTGATGCAGGACCTGGAGATCGAGCAGCCCTCCTACGGGCTGCTGGGCTACCCGGTGCTGCAGGCGGCCGACATCCTGAGCGTGCGCGCGCACCTGGTGCCGGTGGGCAAGGACCAGGCCAGCCACCTGGAGGTCACGCGCGAGGTGGCGCGGCGCTTCAACGGCCTGTATGGCCCGACGCTGCCGGAGCCGGACACGCTGATCGGCGACGTGCCGACGCTGGTGGGCACCGACGGCCAGGCGAAGATGAGCAAGAGCCTGGGCAACGCGATCTACCTGACCGACGACCCGAAGACGGTGGAGCAGAAGGTGCGCGGCATGTACACCGACCCGAACCGGATACGGGCGGACATCCCCGGCCGGGTGGAGGGCAACCCGGTGTTCATCTACCACGACGCGTTCAACCCGAACGTGGACGAGGTGAACGACCTGAAGGAGCGCTACCGCCAGGGCAAGGTGGGCGACGTGGAGGTGAAGCGCAAGCTGGCGGCGGCGATCAACAACTTCCTGGAGCCGATCCGCGAGCGGCGGGCGGCCTACGAGCGCAGGCCGCACATCGTCGAGGAGATCCTGGCGGAGGGCTCGCGCCGGGCGCAGGAGGAGGCGCAGCAGACCCTCGATATGATGCAGGAGGCGATGGGGCTGAAGTTTTTCTAGCGGCCGCTACGCGCGGCGGGCGGTGGGAGTGTCCCGCAGTAGCCGCTACGCGCGGCGGCGGCAGGGGGCGTCCCGTCGCCCCTGCACCCCACGGCCAGGGCCGTTGGCCCTGGACCCGAAAGGGAAGCCGCCTCGGTGGGGGCGCCCGTTGGCATGCCCGAGCACACGGGCGCCCGTTATCCAGCGGCGCGGGCGGCGCTCGGAGCCGCTACGCGCGGCGAGGGGGAACCGCACGCGCAATGGGCAATGGAGGACGATAGCCGTCCCTGGGTAACGGGCATCGGTGTGCTGAGGCATGAGCCGCCGGCAGCCGGCAGTGGAAAGCCTCGCTTTGGGGTCCAGGGGCGAAGCCCCGGCGCGGGGGTGCAGGGGGCCGAGCAGGCCCCCACCCGGGGAGCGGGGCGGAGCGCCCGCAGACAGAGCGCGGGGAGCACCAAGTCGCAGGGCGCGGGGCGGAGCGCCCGCAGACGGAGCACGGGGAGCACCAAGTCGCAGGGCGCGGGGCGGAGCGCCCGCAGACAGAGCGCAGGGCGCGGGGCGGAGCGCCCGCTGAGGAAACACGAGAAGTACGGGGGCGCGGGGCGGAGCGCCCGCAGACAGAGCACGAGAAGCACGGGGCGCGGGGCGGAGCGCCCGCAGACAGAGCGCGGGGAGCGGGGCGGAGCGCCCGCAAGCGAAAGGTCAAGCCAATGCAGCTCAAACCCTCTTTCGACGAAATGAAGGCCCTGGTGGGCCAGGGCAACCTGTGCCCGATCTACGCTGAGGTCCTGGCCGACCTGGAGACGCCGGTCTCGGCCTTCCTCAAGGTCGCGCGCGGCCCGTGGAGCTTCCTGCTCGAGTCGGTCGAGGGCGGCACGCACATCGCGCGCTACTCCTTCATCGGCGCCGAGCCCTACCTGACGCTGCGCTTCGACGGCGGGACGGCGCACGCCGTCCAGGGCGGCTACAAGCAGACCCTGCCCTACGATGACCCGCTGCGGCTGCTCGGCTCGTATATGGGCGACTACCGGCCGGTGCGGCTGCCGGACCTGCCGCTCTTCGTCGGCGGCGCAGTGGGCTACCTGGCCTACGACGCGGTGGACCGCTTCGAGCGCCTGCCGCGCCCCGAGCGCCGCGCCCCCTACGCTATGCCCGACGGCCTGTGGCAGTTCGTCGACACGCTGCTGGTGTTCGACCACCTGCGCCACAAGATCAAGGTCCTCAGCCACGTGCACCTGGACGCGCCGGACCTGGAGGCGGAGTACGGGCGCGCGGCCGCCAAGATCCAGGATCTGATCGAGCGCCTCGGGCGGCCGCTGCCTGCGGACCAGCGCCACGGGCACGGGCCGCTGCGTGTGGACGACGGCCGGCCGGCGGGCGGAGCGCGCGCCTCGTACGTGGCCAACTACGAGCCCTGGCCGGCCGAGGAGGAGCCGGGCGCCGGGCCGCCCCCGGTGTGCAGCAACGTGACCCAGGAGGAGTACGAGCGGCGGGTGCGCGTCGCGCAGGAGTACATCGCCGCCGGCGACATCTTCCAGGTCGTGCCGTCGCAGCGCTTCAGCCGGCCGGTGCGCGCGGACTCGTTCACCATCTACCGGGCGCTGCGGACGATCAACCCCTCGCCCTACATGTTCTACCTGCGCACCCCCGAGGGCGACCTGGTGGGCGCCTCGCCCGAGCTGCTGGTGCGCGTGGTGGACGGCCAGGTCACCACCCACCCGATCGCCGGAACGCGGCGCCGCGGCAAGGACGACGAGGAGGACGCCGCGCTCGCCGAGGAGCTGCTGGCCGACGAGAAGGAGCGCGCCGAGCACCTGATGCTGGTCGACCTCGGTCGCAACGACATCGGGCGGGTGGCCGAGGCCGGCAGCGTGCGCGTCCCGGTGTTCATGCGCGTGGAGAAGTTCAGCCACGTGATGCACCTCGTCAGCCACGTGACCGGTCGCCTCCGCCCGGACATGTCGGCGCTCGATGCGCTGCGCGCCGTGTTCCCGGCCGGCACGGTCAGCGGCGCCCCCAAGATCCGCGCGATGGAGATCATCGCCGAGCTCGAGGGGGAGCAGCGCGGGGTGTACGCCGGCGCCGTCGGCTACATCGGCTTCAACGGCGACCTGGACACCTGCATCGCGCTGCGGACGATGGTGGTGCGCGACGGCATGGCCTACGTGCAGGCCGGCGGGGGCGTGGTGGCCGACAGCGACCCGGCCGAGGAGTACCGCGAGAGCTGCAACAAGGCGGCGGCGCTGCTGCGGGCGATCGAGGAGGCGGAGCAGCTTTAGAACCAAGAACCGAGAACCAAGAACCAAGAACTGTGAGGACCAAGAACTAAGAACTAAGAACTAAGAACTAAGAACCAATGAGGGGCCAAGAACTAAGGAGATAAGAACCAAGAACCAAGAACCGGGACTTAGGAGGCAGAGCCGCGACCCTTTATTTGACCAGTTCCCGGTTCTGAGCTCCGGCGGCTGTCCAGGGCCCTAAGTGCTGACCCGCTGTCCCTAGCTCTAGGTTCTGGGATCTGGCACTAGGTTCTGGCACGAGGTTCTGAGTTCTCAGGCGCTGGGTTCTC
>CALJIC010000194.1 GCA_937974195.1 uncultured Roseiflexaceae bacterium
AGCGGCACGAGGCAGGTGGGGCGAGGGTAGCGCTCCACACGAACTCTCCTTCGGTGATGCGGGTTCGTTGACGCGAGCGCGGCGCGCCGCGATAATATGCGAGGCGCGGAGGCAGTTCCGCCGCCGCGAGAGCCGCCGGCGTGTGTCCGTGGTGATTGTAGCACCGGGGCGCAGCCGAGTCACGTGGCGATGTTGTCAGAAGAGAGGCGATGCAATGCTGATCGGAGTCACCTTTCCGCAGATCGAGATCGGCAACGATCCGGTCGCGATTCGCGATTACGCGCAGGCGGTCGAGGACATGGGCTACCGGACGATCCTGGCCTACGACCACGTGCTCGGCGCGTCGACCGCGACCCGCCCAGACTGGAAGGGCCCGTACACCAGCGACACGCCCTTCCACGAGCCGTTCGTGCTCTTCGGCTACCTGGCGGCGGTCACGCGGCACATCGAGCTGGTGACGGGCGTGATCATCCTGCCGCAGCGCCAGACGGTGCTGGTCGCGAAGCAGGCGGCCGAGGTGGATGTGCTGAGCGGCGGCCGCCTGCGGCTCGGGGTGGGGATCGGCTGGAACCCGGTGGAGTACCAGGGGCTCAACGAGAACTTCCGCAACCGCGGGGCGCGCAGCGAGGAGCAGATCGAGCTGCTGCGCGCGCTGTTCGCCGAGCCGGTCGTGACCTACGGCGGCCGCTGGCACACGGTTGAGGCGGCCGGGATCAACCCGCTCCCGGTGCGGCGCTCGATCCCGATCTGGATCGGCGGCTACGCCGAGCAGACGCTGCGGCGCATCGGGCGCATTGGCGACGGCTGGATTACCTTCCGCGCGCCCGACGACACGCTGCGCGAGCAGCTCGAGCGCATACGGGCCTACGCGATCGAGGCCGGGCGCGACCCGGACGTGATCGGCCTCGAGGGGCAGCTGAGCCTGGCCCAGGTCCCCGAGGATCGCTGGGAGGCGTACGCCGATGCGTGGCGCGCGCTCGGCGCCCGGTACATGACGATCAACACCATGAGGATGGGCTTCACCTCGCCGCAGCAGCACATCGACGCGCTGCGGCGGGTGGCGGAGCGGCTCGGCGTCAGCAAGGCATAGGCGCAGGTCGCACGTCGCGGCGGGCGTGCGACCTACAGCGAAAGGCGATACGATGGCCGATGTCGAGCTGACCTGGATCGAGCGGCAGCGCTACCTCGGCGTCGACAGCACCGGGCACAGCGTGGTGCTCTCCTCGGGCGACGACGTCGGCGTGCGGCCGTCTGACGCGCTGCTGCTCGCCCTGGCCGCCTGCGCCGCCCACGACGTGGTCGAGATCGTGCGCAAGCAGCGGGGCGGCCTGCGCCGCCTGACGGTCTCGGTGCACGGCGAGCAGGCCCCGGAGCCGCCGCGGCGCTACCGCGCCATCCACCTGCGCTTCGCCGCCGACGCGCAGGGCACGACGCCGGAGAAGCTGCGGCGCGCCGTGGACCTCGCGCTGAACAAGTACTGCGCGGTGCGCGCCTCGCTCGCCGCGGACATCGACATAACGTTCGAGGTGTCGCTGACCGGCGGCGAGGGCTGACAGCTACTCGAAGGTGGGCGCCAGGCTGAGCGGGATGCCGGCCTCCTGCAGATCCTCGGGCGAGAACGCGGTGCCGGGGCCGGCCACCACCGTCCACAGGCCGCTCTGCTTGCGGAGGAACACCCAGGCCGGGTCGGTCGCGGTCGGGTCGGCCGGGTAGACGCGGGCGCGGGCCGCGTCGCCCTCGATCTGCTCCACCTCCACCTGGTTGTGCGCGATCAGGATCTGGAAGTCCCGGCTGAGGTGCAGCGCCACCGCCGCGCGGATCGCCTCGTTCGGAGGATTGACGGCGACGGTGGTCGCCGGCGGCGAGGGGTTGGCGACGGCGTTGCCACAGGCGCCCAGCGCGAGCGCCGCGAGCACGAGGATCACTGCTGTTCTACGCATAGACGAAAGCTCGCTCCATTAGGTTGTCGGCGAATCCAATCCGCGCCTATTATACGCCCGGTTTCCCGCGGCTCTGCGGCGACACAGTCGCGACAGAGTAGCGGAGGAAGAGTTTCCGGGGGCGAGGCCTCCCCCGGCCCTTTGGGAGCTGCGCGGCTGTGCCGCCGGCCCCGCGGGGAGGTGTCAAGAGAGGGAGCCATGAGCGAGACGCTGCGCCTGCTGTGTGTCTTCGCGCACCCGGACGACGAGACGTTCGGGCTGGGGCCGACCCTCGCCCGCTATGCGGCAGAGGGCGTCGAGACGTTCCTGGTGTGCGCGACGCGCGGCGAGCGCGGCTGGCAGGGCGATCCGGCCGAGAACCCCGGGCTGGAGGCGCTCGGCCGGCTGCGCGCCGATGAGCTCCACGCCGCGGCGCGGGCCGTCGAGAGCGACCTGTTCGCTGGGCTGCGGGGGGAGCGATGAGCAGGCGGCAGACCGCGCTCCCCTACACGGAGCCCCGCGAGATCGCCGGGCGGCTGGCCGGCCGCGAGGTGCGCGTGGTGACCAAGCCGGGCTTCCCCGGCTGGGACCGCGTCTCGGGCGCCCAGGAGCTGCTGGCCGAGCACGCGGACGTGTCTTCGGCGGGCAGCGCGTACTGCTTCGGCTGCGGCCACGGGGCGCTCGCGGCGGCGCTCTGGCTGCGCCAGCCGCACCTGCGGCTCACCCTCGCCGACCCGAGCATCGTGGCGCTGGCGATGGCCCGGCGCACCCTGGCGGCGAACGGCGTGCGGGGCGCGACGGTGCGCGAGGAGCTCGCGCCGCCCCCGGCGCTGGCCGGCGCCGTGGACGTCGTCACGGTCGAGGCGCCCGGCAGCCGCCCGCTGGCGCGGCGCTGGCTGCTCGAGGCCCACGCGCTGCTGCGCCCCGGCGGGCGGCTGTACATCGCCGGCGCGAACGACCAGGGCATCCAGCCGCTGATCGGCGACGCGGCGGCGCTCTTCGGCAGCGCGCAGCAGCTGGGGTACGGCGGGCGGGCGCGCGTCGCCCTGGCGGTGAAGGGCGAGCCCTGCGAGCCGCCGGCGTGGGCCGGCGAGCCGGGGATCGCGCCGGGCACGTGGCACGAGCTGGCGGTCGAGGTGGGCGGGGAGCGCCTCCCGCTGCTGAGCCTGCCGGGCGTCTTCTCCTACAACCGCCTGGACGACGGGACGCGCCTGCTGCTCGAGGCCATGCCGGACGTGCGGGGCATGCGCGTGCTCGACGCCGGCTGCGGCTACGGTGTGATCGGCGTCGTCGCGGCGCGGCGCGGCGCGGCAGCGGTGGACATGGTGGACGCGAGCCTCCCGGCGGTTGCGGCGGCGCGGGCGAATGTGCGGCTGCACCGGCTCGGGCAGGCCAGCGCGCTGGCGAGCGACGCGCTGCAGGCGGTGATCGAGCGGCGCTACGACCTGGTGCTCACCAACCCGCCGTTCCACGCCGGCAAGGCGGTGGACTACGACGTGGCGCACGTGTTCATCGAGCAGGCGCGCCGGGTGCTCGGGGCGGACGGGCGGCTGGTGCTGGTGGCCAACCGCTTCATCCGCTACGAGCGGGTGATCGAGCGCTTCTTCGCGCGGGTGCGGGTGCTGGCCCAGACGCGCAGCTTCCAGGTGCTGGAGGCCAGCGGCGCGCGGTAGGCCCTACGGCCGAAGCCATCCTGGAAGCGGCGGACGACGCCCGTGCCGGCGCGGGCAGGCGTTCGAAGCCGGTGCGAATCTGAGTTCGCGCCGCGTGATACAATCCGAAGCGTCGCTCCACGTGCGCCGCAGCGTGAGGTGCCTGCGGCCCGAGCGAAAGCATAAGGGAGCGTCCACGCTGATGACCGACGATCAATACCCCGATATGACGCCCCCCTCTCTGACAACTCCGCGGCCCGACGACTGGCCGGTGGTGCTGGAGACGCTCTACGAGAGCGAGACGCGCTTCCAGGAGGCCTTCGAGTCTGCCCCTATCGGTATGGCGCTGGTCAGCCCGGTCGGGCGCTGGCTGCGGGTCAACCCGGCGCTGTGTGGCCTGCTCGGGTACACGCCGGATGAGCTGTTCGCGCTGACCTTTCAGGAGCTCACCTACCCGCCCGACCTCGACGCGGACCTGGAGCTGGCGCAGGAGCTGCTCGCCGGCTCCATTCGCACCTACCAGCTGGAGAAGCGCTACATCCACCGGCAGGGGCACCTCGTCTGGGGCCTGCTGAGCGTCTCACTCGTCCGCAGCACGACCGGCCAGCCGCGCTACTTCGTCTCGCAGGTCCAGGACATCACCGAGCGCAAGGAGATGGAGCTGGCGCTGCGCGAGAGCGAGGCGCGCTTCCGGGCGCTGTTCGAGCACTCGCCGGACGGCGTGCTGCTGATCGACCCGCACCACCCCTCGGGGCTGTGGCCGATCGTGGACTGCAACGCGGCGGCGTGCGCGATGAACGGCTACACCCGCGAGGAGCTGATCGGCCGGCCGATCGACATCCTCAATGCGAACGCGAGCGACTCTTCCGATCGCGCCGCCTACCTCGACCGCCTCCGGCGGCTGGGGACCATGTACGTCGATGTGATGCACCGCCGCGCGGACGGCACCCTGTTCCCCGTCGCCGTCTCCACCTCGCTCATCACCATCGGCGACCGCGAGCTGGTGCTGGGGATCGACCGCGACCAGACGGCGCTCCGCTCGGCCGAGGCGGCGCTGCGGCAGGCCAACGAGGAGCTGGCGGCGAAGGTCGCGGCCCTCGAGCGGCACATGCAGATGATGCAGCTTCTGACGGATATGGGCACGTGGCTGCACGCCTGCCAGGAGGCGGACGAGGTCGCCGCGGTGGTGCAGCGGGTGGTGGAGGCCGCCTGTCCTGGCGCCGCCGGCGCGCTCGTCGTGCGCACCGACGCGGATACGCTGGTGAAGTCCTGGGGCGCGGGTCTGTCGGTGCCAGCCCGCCCGGCGCTGGAGAGCTGCCGGGCGGTCGGCGAGCAGGAGCCCTGGGCGGCGGCGGAGGCGTGCGCGGGATGCGATGCGCTGTGGCGGTGCGCGGTGCCGCGCTCGTGGTCGCTGTGCGTGCCGCTGTGCGCGATGGGCGCCGTTCTCGGAGTGCTGCGGGTGCAGGCCCACGGCGACGAGCCGGCGCCGCCCAGCGAGCTGCAGCAGCAGGCCATCACGCGCGCGGCGGACCAGAGCGCGCTGGCGCTCGCGAACATCGGGCTGCGCCAGTCGCTGCACCGGCAGGCCATCCGCGACCCCCTGACCGGCCTCTTCAACCGCCGCTACATGGACGAGGCGCTCGCCCGGGAGATCCACCGGGCGCGCCGCCACGCGGGCACGGTCGGGGTGATGCTGGTGGACATCGACCACTTCAAGGCGTTCAACGACACCTTCGGGCACCAGGCCGGCGACGCCCTGCTGCGCGTCGTCGGCGCGCACCTGCAGTCACATATCCGCAGCGACGACATCGCCTGCCGCTACGGGGGCGAGGAGTTCCTGATCATCCTGGTCGGTGTGGACGGCGCGATGCTGCTGCAGCGCGCGGAGGACCTGCGGGCCGGCATCGCCCAGCTCAGCGTCGCGCACCGGGGCCAGCAGCTCGGGCCGGTCACCGTGTCGGTCGGGGCCGCGCTCTTCCCGCAGCACGGCGACACGGCGGCGGAGGTGATCCAGGCGGCCGACGCGGCGCTCTACCAGGCCAAGCAGACCGGGCGCAACCGTGTGATCGTGGCTGCCCCGGCCTCCGGCGGCGCGCGCGGCTCGGCCGGGTGAGCGGCGCCGCGCGCGGCGGCCGAGGAGCAAAGCGAGGCGCCCGGCCAGTTCGTTCTCGCTACGAACTGAGCCGGGCGCCTCTGTTGTCGAGCGGATTTGCTCGGCGCTACCCTGCCTGTGCGATCGTCTCGAGCTCCAGGGCCCAGGCGACCTGCTGGGCGCCCTCCTGGATCGCCTGCCGCGCGGCAACGCGCCAGAGCGCTGCACCGTTGCGCAGGTAGTCGCCCACCACCACATCCGCCTCGGGCAGCACGACGAGGATGTGCTGCGGCACGAGGATGCGTCCCTGGAGCGTCATGTCGGGCGCTCCCGGCCGTTCGCGCGTGAGGCGGATGATGCGGTCCGGCATGGTCGCCCACCTCTCTCGCCCCGGCATGGACGCAGCTTCTTTGCTGGGCGGGTATACCAAGACGCCGGTAGGAGACCTACCGGCGTCCGTGGTGGTCTGGTGGAGCAGAGGGGGATCGAACCCCTGACCTCAACACTGCCAGCGTTGCGCTCTCCCAGCTGAGCTACTGCCCCGGTTCGTGGTGGAGGTGAGGAGGCTCGAACTCCTGACCTCGACAGTGCGATTGTCGCGCTCTCCCAACTGAGCTACACCCCCGTGAACCGTGCGGTAGTATAGCATGCACGCTGGCGCTTGTCAAACCAGATCCCGGCTCTTTGCCGGGCCGCTTGGGAGCGCGAGGCGCTGCGTCCGCACCGCTCCCGCCCGCGCTCTGATCTTGGCGACATACGAAGGCCGGGCGGCGCACCGCCGCCCGGCCTTCTGCGCTCAGCGTGCTGAGCGGCCTACTTCGTCTCGCGGTAGAGCACGTGCCGGCGGAGCAGCGGATCGTAGCGCTTCAGCTCGAGCCGGTTCGGGTCATTCTTGCGGTTCTTGGTGGTGACGTACTGGTGGCCGCTCTCCGTGGACCGGAGCTTGATGACGATCCGGTTGCCCTTTTTGCTTGCCATAGCTCAACTCATATCAACGAAGGCGGGGAGACCCCGCCCGACTGCACACTGCCGCGTATTGTAGCAGCATTTCGCGCGATCGTCAACGAAAATCGCGCCCGCGCGGCTACCGCATCGCCGGCAGGCGGCGGCTCAGCTTCGCCCCTTGGAGGGGTTTGAGAAAGCGAAGCCTCCCCAATGTCTTCTCCGCCGCTGCTCTGCGGCTGCGAAGAGGCCCCCATGTGCTATGTCACATAAAGATGAGAAAAAGATGCAACCGAAGTTGGTGATAACAAAAGATGAGACAAATATCCACACGAAGTTAAGAAACATCCACGTCCGCGGATGCGCGGCAGCGCTCACAGGAGCGCCAGGAGCGCCCCGGGCGCTGAGATGAGCAGAACATGAGCACCGCGGCGTAGACGCCGGGGCGCCGACAATGTAAAAATCACGTTGTCAACCTCGCGGCCGAGATCACACCGAAGCGAGAGTATACGCGAGAGGAGTCAAACAACAATGCCGCACATACTCGTCGTGGACAGCGATGGGATCTCAATGCAGAACACGGTGGCGCTGCTCGAGGGCGCGCGCTACCATGTGACCGAGGCGACCGACGGGCGCAGCGCGCTGAAGCTGGTGGCGAGCCAGACGCCGGACCTGGTGCTTCTGGAGGTGCTGCTGCCCGACCAGGAGGGATTCGAGGTCTGTCGACGCATCCGGCGCGACTCCGACGTGCCGATCGTGTTTCTCAGCAGCCGGGCGCGCTCTGAGGACCGGGTGTGCGGCCTGCGCTTCGGCGCCGACGACTACATCGGCAAGCCGTATACTCCGGCCGAGCTGCTCGCGCGCATCAAGGCGGTGCTGCGCCGCGCCGAGCGCGCGCGCAAGCCGCCGACGGACCCAGTCAGCGTCGGGAACTGGAAGCTGGACCCGCTGGCCCAGCGCTGCGTGACCGACGAGCACCACGAGGTTGACCTGACGCCGCGCGAGGTTCACCTGCTGGCCTTTCTCATGAAGCGCAGCGGCCGCGTGTGCACCACCGGCCAGATCGTCCGGCACGTGTGGGGCTACGCCGGCCAGCAGTCGCGCAGCATCGTCGCGACGTCGGTGTGGCGCCTGCGCGCGAAGCTGGAGGGCGACGTCGAGCGGCCGCGCCACATCCTCACGGTGCGCAACGTCGGGTACACGTTCGTGCCGTGATCACCTGCGGGCGCCGGAGCGCCCGCGCGATACACATTCGTTGGGGCCGGGCGGAGGCAGTGCTGCTTCCGCCCGGCCCCGTTCCCACTTTGGAGGCGCCCTGCGGGGAGGTGTGGAGGGCCGCAGGCCCTCCACGCACCCTTTTCTTCCGCCGCTCTGCGGCGACGTGTCGCCGCAGAGCGGCGGAAAAAGGGGATACTGGGGAGGCGTCGCCTCCCCAGACCCCTCCAAGAGGCGACCAAGTAACATGCAACACGCGGCGGGAGACGTGGTATAGTACAGGTCGCTCACTCGCTAGAACCTCACGGAGCATCATGATCACCGAGAACGATATAGCGGTGCGGGTGCCGTTCGCCGGGCCGGACACCCCGAGCGATGCGGTGATCAACACCTGCGTCCACTGCGGCCTGTGCCTCTCCTCCTGCCCGACCTACCGCGAGACCGGGCTGGAGACGTTCTCGCCCCGCGGCCGCATCTACCTCATGAAGGCGGTCGCGGACGGCCGGATCGGCATGGAGAGCGCGGTCTTCCAGGAGCAGATGAGCGCCTGCCTGAACTGCCGGGCGTGCGAGGCGGTCTGCCCGAGCGGCGTGCTCTACGGCCAGATCCTGGAGGCCTCGCGGGCGCAGCTCGAGCAGGCCCGCTCCGACGGGCGCCTCCCGCCGCACCCGTGGCCGGCCCGGCTGCTGCGCTCGGGCGTCTTCGGCGTGCTCTTCCGGCGCATGGATCTGTTCCGCGCCTTCTCGCGCCTCATGTGGCTGTACCAGCGCAGCGGCGCCCGCTGGCTGGCCCGGCGCACCGGCATCCTGCGCGCGCTGCGGCTTGAGGGCACCGAGGCGCTCCTGCCGCCGATCAGCGACCGCTTCGTGGTGCCGCAGGGCCAGGCCTTCCCGGCCCAGGGCCGCCAGCGCTACACCGTGGCGCTCCTCAGCGGCTGCATCATGTCCACCGCCTTCGCCGACGTGCACCGCGCCACCATCCGCGTCCTGCAGAAGAACGGCTGCGCCGTCGTGCTGCCGCCGGACCAGGGGTGCTGCGGCGCGCTCCACGCGCACGGCGGCGACCTCGAGGGGGCGCGGGAGCTGGCGCGGCGCAACATCGCCGCCTTCGAGGGGCTCGG
Source organism: uncultured Roseiflexaceae bacterium (assembly GCA_937974195.1). Lineage (GTDB taxonomy): Bacteria > Chloroflexota > Chloroflexia > Chloroflexales > Roseiflexaceae > CALJIC01. Next base: position 8,941 of record CALJIC010000194.1, read on the forward strand.
CGTCGACGCGATCATCGTCAACGCCGCCGGGTGCGGCTCGACGCTCAAGGAGTACGGCCACCTGCTGCACGAGGACCCGGAGTGGGCCGAGCGCGCCGCCCGCTTCGCCGCCAAGGTGAAGGACGTGAGCGAGTTCCTGGCGTCGATCGAGCTGAACACCGCCGACCTGCGCCCGCTGGAGCTCACCGTCACGTACCAGGAGCCGTGCCACCTGGCGCACGCCCAGCGCATCTCGGCCCAGCCGCGCAAGCTGCTCGGCGCCATCCCCGGCCTGAAGCTCATCGAGATGCGCGAGTCCTCGCTGTGCTGCGGCTCGGCCGGGATCTACAACGTCACCCAGCCCGAGATGGCGACGCGCCTCGGGAACCGCAAGCTGGACAACGCCGAGGCCACCGGCGCCGATGTGATCGTCACCGCCAACCCCGGCTGCCACATGCAGCTCGCGGGCGGCCTCAGCCAGCGCGGCAGCCGCATGCGGGTGCGCCACATCGTCGAGCTGCTGGATGAGGCCTACCGATCGTAGTGTGTGGAGGGGCGGAGCCCGCTTCGCCCGTGTGCCGATGCCAGTGCCGTACCGCCGGCAATCCAGCGCGCTGTCGCTTCGCGAAAACGGTGCCGGCGGCGGCCCGAACGCCTTCCCGAAACCCCGCCACGCCCGTCCGGCGTCCGTGACTCCGTACTTCGGCCGGGCCACACAGGAGGCTCGGGTGGCCGCTAGCCGGCTGCGCGCCTCGCTACCGGCCATCTGGGCCAGATAGTTCATGCCCCAGCAGACCAACAACCCGCTCACCGTGCTGATGATCGCTCCGACCAGCTTCTTCGCCGACTACGGCTGCCACGTGCGGATCTGGGAGGAGATCAAGGCGCTGCAGAAGATCGGCCACCGCCTGGTGCTGACCACCTACCACAACGGCGACGACATGCCGGGGGTGGACATCCGGCGCTCGTGGGACGTGCCCTGGCTCAAGCGCGCGATGGTCGGCTCGTCGCGCCACAAGATCTACCTGGACGCGGCGCTCTCGTGGCGCAGCCTGCGGGTGGCCCTCGGGCTGCGGCCCACGATCATCCACGCCCACCTGCACGAGGGCGCCCTGATCGGCGCCGTGCTGAAGCGCATCGTCGGCGCGCCGCTGATCTTCGACTACCAGGGCAGCATGACCAGCGAGATGATCGACCACCGCTTCCTCAGGCGCGAGAGCCCGCTGTATGTGCCGCTCACCCGCCTCGAGCGCCTGATCAACCGCCAGGCCGACGCGGTGATCACCTCGCACTCGAACGCCGCCGCGCTCCTGCTCAAGGACGGCTCGGTCGCGCCGGAGCGGCTGCACACGGTGATCGACAGCGTCAACACGGACCGCTTCCGGCCGTTCGACGGCACGGCGGCGTGGGAGGCCCAGCGCCAGGAGCTGCGCGCGCAGCTCGGCATCCCCCCCGGCCGGCGCATCGTCGTCTACATCGGGCTGCTCGCGCCCTACCAGGGCACCAACGTGCTGATCGAGGCCGCCGCGCACCTCGCCCCGCAGATGCCCGACGTCCACTTCCTGATCATGGGCTACCCGGACCCGGCCAGCTACCGGGCCTACGCCGCCTCGCTGGGCGTGGCCGACCGGGTGACGCTGCCGGGGCGCATCCTGTACCGCGACCTGCACAGCTACCTGGCGCTCGGCGAGGTGGCCGTGGCGCCCAAGATGAGCATGACCGAGGGCAGCGGCAAGATCCCGAACTACATGGCGATGGGCCTGCCGGTGGTGACCTTCGACACCCCGGTGAGCCGCGAGTACCTCGGCGACGCCGGCATCTACGCGGCCTACGGCAGCGCCGAGGACCTGGCGGCCAAGATCAAGCTGGCGCTCGATCGCCCGGAGTGGGCGGCGGAGCTCGGGGCGCGCGGGCGCGAGCGGGCGGTGCGCGAGCTCTCGTGGACGCGCGCCGCCCGGCAGATCGACTCGATCTACGCCCAGGTGCTCTCGCCCCGCCGGGCCGCCGCCGAGGCGCCCCCCGCGGGCGCCCAGGAGCGCGACGAGGCGGTCGAGCGCCGGGCGTGACTTCACGCGCCGGCGGCCCTTCCGGGAGCCCGTCCCTCAAGCGTATAATGAGACGGCGCAGCCGCAGGCAGTGCGGGCGCCGGGGAGGCGTCCGCGAAGGAGGTCCCTATGACGACCGTGCAGGGGCTCGAGACGATCGCCCGCTTCGGGCTGCCCGACCGGGCGATCAACAGCGATGAGATCCCGTGGGTGCCGCAGGGCGAGGGCGTCTGGTTCAAGCCGCTGCGCTTCGACCTGGTCAACGGGCGCTGGATCAATCTGCTCAAGGTCACGCGCGACGGCAAAGTCAACCGGCACCGCCACAGCGGCGGGCAGGTGCTCGGCTTCGTCATCAAGGGCAGCTGGCGCTACCTCGAGCGCGAGTGGGTCGCCCGGCCGGGCACGTTCGTCTACGAGCCGCCCGGGGACATCCACACGCTGGTGGTGGACGGCGCCGAGGAGATGCAGACGCTGTTCATGCTCGAGGGCGTCATCCAGTACCTGGACGACGACGACAACATCATCTACCAGGACGACGTGTTCACCAAGATGGAGCGCTACCTGAGCTACTGCCGCGCCCAGGGCATCGAGCCGCTCGATCTCAGGTACTAGCCGCGCCCCTGTGGCTCAACGCAGCTCGCCATGATCCTCGATGCGTTCAGGCTGGACGGCAAGGTGGCGCTGGTCACCGGCGCGGCCCGCGGCCTCGGGCGGGCGCTCGCCACGGCGCTCGCCGAGGCCGGCGCCGACGTGGCCGGCGTGGACCGGGCGCCGCTCGGCGAGACCGCCGGGCAGGTGGAGGGGCTGGGCCGGCGCTTCGTGGCCCTCGAGCGCGACCTGGCCGGCCTCACCCCGGCGCGGGCGCAGGCGCTGGTGGACGAGTGCTGCGCCGCGCTCGGCAGGCTCGATATCCTGGTGAACAACGCCGGGATCATGCGCCGCGCCCCGGCGGCCGAGTTCTCCCAGGAGGACTGGGAGGCGGTGATCGACCTGCAGCTCAGCAGCGTCTTCTACCTCTCCCAGGCCGCCGCGCGGCACTTCCTCGCCGCGGGCCAGGGCGGCAAGATCGTCAACGTCGCCTCGATGCTCTCGTTCCAGGGCGGCGTGCGCGTGCCGGCCTACACCGCTGCCAAGAGCGGCGTGGCCGGGCTCACGCGGGCGCTGGCCAACGAGTGGGCGCCCCACGGCATCAACGTCAACGCGATCGCCCCCGGCTACTTCGCCACCGAGCTCACCGCCGCCCTGCGCGCTGACCCGCAGCGCAGCCAGGCGATCCTCGGGCGCATCCCGGCCGGGCGCTGGGGCGAGCCGGAGGACCTCAAGGGCGCGGTGGTGTTCCTCTGCTCCGACGCCGCCGCCTATGTCCACGGGGCCATCCTGCCGGTGGACGGCGGCTGGCTGGCGTGGTAGAGCGCGTGTCACACGGCACACTTCCTGCAACCCGGTCCGGCAGGAGGTAAGCCATGACACAGAAACAGTTCACTCCCGGCGACCAGCACCCCGAGGAGTGGCGCGCCGACCTGAACCCCGACCCGCGCGCCGGCCAGAACGTCAGCCACCCGTCCGAGCTGGTCGGGCAGCGGGCGCGCAACGCCTACGAGCTGGTGGCGATGCACCGCCAGATCCGCGGCTTCACCGACGATGAGCTGCGGCGCATCCCGGTCGTGCCGGCGGGCGAGCGGCTGCAGCAGGGCGCCACCTACGTCGACTTCCAGGACCCCGCGCTGCGCGAGTTCACCGCCCGCGGCGATATGGTCGCCGGCGAGGAGAACCTCTACATCCCCAAGAGCGAGGTTGACTACCAGCTCTGGAACCGCCTGATCGGCATCGACAACCCTGAGCGCACGGGCGACGCGGAGGAGGGCTAGGCGCGCTAGCCCCGCCCGGTGGGCCCCGGGGTGCGTTCCGATCGCCTCCGTGTGCCACCGGCGCCCCTCGCCCAGCGACCCGCGCAAAACGTTACGGATTTCCGATCCCCCAAACCGGTCGTGCTGTGCTACACTGGCGCCGACCGCAAGGTCTCCTCGCAATTCGTGTAGAAGGAAGCCCAGATGAGCTCCTCCTGGAATCACGCTACGCACACGCACCCGAGCCGGTAGGCCGGTAGCAGCCGCTACCCTCCGCCCTCCGGAGCGCCCGCCACAGGCGCCTCCGGCCGGTCCGCTGCGCCCGCAGCCGCGGCGCGCAGCATCTGCGTAGCGAAGATCCAGGAGACATCATGGGTGCCGATGGAAGGCCCGAGCCGGCCGCACGGCGCTGCGGCGCGGCCATTGCCCGGCTGCGCACGCTCCGCAACCTCTCGCGGCCGCAGCTCATCGCCCGCCTGTACGACGAGATCGACCCCGCCGGCCTCGCCGAGCGCATCAGCGTGACGTGGCTGGCGCGCCTGGAGAGCGGCCGCATCGTGAAGGTGGCGCGCCCCACGCTGGAGGCGCTCTGCCGCGCGCTGCGCTGCACGCCCCGCGAGCGCGCCTGGCTGCTGCTGCGCGCAGACCGCAATGTGCTCGCCGCCGGCGATGAGCCCGGTGAGGCGGCCGAGCTCCTCACCTACGCCGTGGACCACCTGCACCGCGCGGCCCAGGAGACGGTGGCCGCCAGGCTCGGGGCGCGGCGCGTCTGCGCGCTCACCGACCGCGAGATCCTCGAGATCACCGCCGCGGCGCTGCAGGACGCGCTCGCGCAACGCGGCGCGCGGGAGGCCCTTCCCCGGCTCCGCGCCTCACGGGCGAGCTCAGGAAGATGAGGAGACACCAATGCCGCGACGAACGCTCACGCGCCGCGTGCGCTCCCGGCTGCCGCACCCCGACGTGCGGGAGCGCTACCTGCGCTACTTCGATAGCAAGACGCTGTTCTGGAGCCCGGAGCAGCTCCCGCCGCTCGACTCGCCGCACCTGTTCGGCGACCGCCGGCCGCTGCAGCTCGAGATCGGCTGCGGCGCGGCCGAGGTGCTGTGCGCGCTGGCGCGCGAGCACCCGCACACCAACTACGTCGGCGTGGACATTGCCGCCAAGCCGCTGCTCAAGGCCGTGGCGACCGCCGCCGCGCTCGCGCTGCCCAACATCGTCTTCATCAAAGGCGACTTCACGCGCATGTACCCGCTGCTCGTGCCGGGCGCGCTGGAGGCGGTCTACCTGCACTTCCCCGACCCGCACATGCGGCAGAGGTTTCGGAAGCGCCGGGTGCTCACGCCCGCCTTTCTCGACGCGATCGAGCGGGCGCTGGCGCCGTGCGGGCGCCTGAGCTTCGCGACGGACCACCGGGAGTTCTTCGCGGAGATGCTCGAGCTGCTGGAGAGCGACGCGCGCTTCGAGAAGGCCCACGCCGAGCGCTTCCTGGTCGGGCTGGATGGCCCGGTGAGGTCGCGCTTTCAGCGGATCTGGGAGCACCACGGCCTGCCGACGCTGCGCGTGGAGCTGAGGAAGGCGCACGCGCTGGCGGAGCGCGAGTGGCCGTAGCTTCCGCCGGAGGCGAGCGACGCCTGGTCGGGCGCGTTTCCGGCCTGGCCAGGCGTCACTCGCCGGAGAAGCGCTTCTCCATCGCCAGCGCCCAATCGGCGTAGCCGCTCGCGCGGTACGCCGCCTGCGCGTCCTGGTTGTCGAAGCCAGTGATGATCACCACCCCGCCCGCGCCGGCCTCCCGCGCCGCCGCCTCAACCCGCGCGATCAGCGCGCGGGCCACGCCGCGCCTGCGAAACGGCGTATCGACGTAGATGTCCGTCAGCTCGGCGTACGGCTCATCGCCCTGCAGGTGCGGCACCAGCCGCAGGCACGCGAAGCCGGCCGGCCGCCCGTCCAGCTCGGCCAGGAAGGTCGTCAGCACGTGCGCGCAGGCCCGCATGCGCGCGGCGACCTGCTCGGGCGTGGCGCCCTGGCCGTCGAACAGGTCCAGCAGCCGCGCCAGCTCCGGCGCGTCCTCAGGCGTCGCCTGGCGTATGGTGAGCGCTGTCATCGGGCACGCCTTTCGGTCAGGCGCTCGCGCGGGCGATGGCGACCAGCGCCCGATAGCTCGCCTGAAGCGTCTGCACGGGATCGGCCGCCAGATCGCGCTCGAGCAGGAAGTGCTGCACGCCGGAGCGCTCGGCCTGCGCCAGGATGCCGGGCAGATCCAGCTCGCCGGCGCCGGCGTCGCGCATGTTGGGGAACAGCGCCATCCACTCCTGCGGCGTCTGGCCGCGCTCGGCGAAGCGCACGATCGGGCTCATATCCTTGATGTGCATCAGCGCGAAGCGCCCGGGGTAGGCGGCGAGCGTGGCCACCGGGTCGCCGCCGCCGGCAATCATCCAGTAGATGTCGAGCTCAAACGTGACCAGCGCCGGGTCGGTCTCCTCCAGCAGCACCTCGAGCGGCACGCGGCCGTCGATCGGCGCCTGCTCGTAGCCGTGGTTGTGGTAGCCGAAGCGCAGCCCCAGCGCGTCGGCCCGCGCGCCGATCGCGTTCAGCTCCTCGGCGAGCCGCCGGTAGTCGTCCAGCGTGTCGAGGGGCTCGCTGCGCGCGGAGGGGATCACGACGTAGCGGTGGCCGAGCGTGTGCGCCGCCTCCGCCAGCTCCGCGAGCCGCGTCCGCGCGGTCGGGAGGTCGATGTGCGCCGCGGGCGCGCTGAGCCCGTAGTGGTCGAGGCGCGCCCTGACCTCCTGCTCGGTGAGCCCGAAGTAGGCGATCCGGCTGATGCCCAGCTGTGCCGCGAGCGGCTCCCAGAACGCGATGCTCTCCGGCGGGCTGAAGTGGTAGGGGCCGAAGAACTCCACCTCTTTGTAGCCGCTCTCGGCGATCAGCTTCAGCGTCGCGTCGAGGTCGCGCGCTGCCATCGGGGCGAGCGTGAACAGCTGGACGCCGAGGCGGTCGATCGGCCGGGCCGTGGGGGAAGCAGTGGACATCGTGCCGGTCTCCTTTGCAACACAGGGCGGTACGCGTTCATCACAGGGCGGTGCGCGGCCAGCAGCGCCCGCGCCGGCGCATCGAGCTCGCCGCTACGGTCACGGCGGCTGCAAGCCGTCCCAGGACCAGCGAGGGATCTGCAGGCCCTCGGGCACGTCGTTCGCATCCTCTGGGTAGGCCGCCATCGAAGTGGTCGTGGCCCACGCGAAGTAGTCGTGGAGCGCGCGCCGCAGCAGCGGGTCCGTGAGCCCGATATCGTCCATCGCGCGGTCGAAGCACGCGATGGCGCGGCGGTCCATCTCCTCGTGGACCCCGTTGCCGCTGTGCATCCGCACCACAGATGACTCGTCGCCGTACTGCGCGCTGTAGGCCGGCGGGCCGCCCCACGCCTCGCCCCAGTAGGCCGCAAGCCGCTCGGTGTGCTGCGGGTGGAAGCCGTGGCTGAAGGCGTGGCTGACGACCTCGTCGGCCATGACCTGCTGGTGCCAGGCTTCGGCGAGCTGCCGCACTCGCTCGGCGCCCCCGAGCGCCTCGAAGATGGTCGTCTCCGGCATTGACCCTCCCACGGTGCGCCCCAGCCGTGTTGGGCGAGGCGCTGATCCTCCGGCGCCGGGCTTCTGCGCCCGGCGATGCGCGGCCCGAGGCAATTCGGACACAGCCAGGATGGGCCCGGGCTCAGACGTGCTGGTCGACGAGCACCGGGTTGCCATCGGGGTCGACGGCGATGAAGAAGGCGGGGCCAGTCGTGCTCTCGTCGGCCTCTTGCTGCAGCTGGATCCCCTGGGCCTTGAGCTGGCGCTGGAGCTCGCGGACATCGGTGTAGGAGGCCAGCTTCTGGGCGTTTTGGTCCCAGCCGGGGTTGAAGGTGAGCATGTTCTTCTCGAACATGCCCTGGAAGAGCCCGATGATGTGATCGCCGTTCTTCAGAAGCAGCCAGTTCTGAGCGGCGTCCCCGCCGAAGACCCGGAAGCCGAACGCCTCGTAGAACTTCCGCGAGGCCTCCAGGTCTTTGACGGCCAGGCTGATCGAAAAGGCGCCGAGTTCCATGGGCGTGCCCTCCTCGTGTGATCCCGGCGTTTCAGGAAGCCACCGGAGTCTAGCACAGGCATTCGCATCTGTCTATACGCCGCGATGCTTGTCTAGAGCTGTGCGGCGAGCTGCTCGATGCGCCCGAGCTGCGCGTCGAGGGCGGCGGGCGCGGCGCCCACCAGGTACGCCGGCCAGTGCAGGAGCCGCGTCAGCAGCTCGTGCCGCGCGACGCGCGCGCGGAGCGCCTGGGCATCCACGCGCTGCCCGGTGCACGTCTCGAGCTCGTCCCGGTAGGCCGCGAGCATCAGCTCCAGCGGCACGTCCGCCCCGGCGTGGGCGGCGCGCTGGCAGAAGAAGGAGAGGTCGTCCGCGCCGTAGCCCACGCCGACCTCCTGCCAGTCGGTCCAGATGAACTGCCCGCCGTCCGCGCGCAGCAGGTTCTCCATGTGGAAGTCGTTGTGGCACAGCGTCAGCGGGAGCTCCGCCGCGTCGTCCGGCGCGCCCGCAACCTGCTCCAGCAGCTGGTCGAGCAGCCGGCGCCGCGCCGCGGTGAACACCGCTTCGAAGGCCGGCTGGCGCTGGAGCACCTGCCAGGCGTCGCGAGCGGCGGCGATCGTCTCCTGGGTGATCTCGCCGGAGGGCGGGCGCAGCCACGGGAGGCGCGCCAGCTCCTCCGTGGCGCGCCAGAAGCGGGCGTGCAGCCTGGCGAGCTGGCGCGCGATCTCGCGGTACTCGGCGTCGGTCCAGTCCGCAGCCGGCAGGGGAGGGCCGTACGCGCGCACGAGCAGCGCGCTGCCGCCGTCGGGGTCGACGACGCTGTGATGTACCGCTGGCGTGGGCACCGGCACACGCGCGGCGAGCGTCTGGTAGAAGGCGATCTCCCGCTGAGATCGCTCGCGGACGTAGTCCGGCGCGCTGGCCGGCGTGATCTTCAGCACGAAGGGCTCGGCGTACCCCTCCAGCCGGTAGACCGACGAGCCGGACGCTCCCCCGTGGAGCGCCGAGGCGTGCGTGAGCCGGGAAGGATCGAGCTGGACGCGCGGCAGCCAGGCCGCCAGCAGCGGCGGGTGAGCAGCGTGGGTCATGGTAGAAGCTCCGGTGGGTGTGGCAGTCGCGTGTGTTCGCTTCGGCAGAGACACGATACATCTGCTGCGCCATTTTGTCCAACGGGTCCGGGGCAGCGCGTGGGGGTGATGGATATGCTACGATTCGCACGGCCGGCTCCGGCGCCGGAGGGCGCGCGTCCAGCATCGAGCGACGAGCGGCTGGCCAGAGGAGGTGAAGCATGACGCCGCAGATCCCAGAGCCAGTCTCCGCCGCGCTTCGGACGGTCGTGGCCGAGCTGTCTGGGACCGCGATCACCTGGGCGGTCACCGGGAGCTGCAGCTTGGCGCTGCAAGGCGTCCCCGTCGCCGTGCACGACCTCGACCTGCGCACGACGGCGCGCGACGCCTACGCGCTGGCCGATGTGCTGGAGCGCTACCTGACGCGGCCGGTCCGCTTCTCCAGCACCGGTCAGGTCCAGTCGCACTTCGGGGCGCTCACGATCCACGGGGCGCACGTCGAGATCATCGGCGACATGCAGCACCGGCTCGAGGACGGCAGCTGGGAGCCGATCGTCGATATGAACCAGTTCAAGCGCTGGGTGACCTACCAGGGAGTCGCGGTGCCGGTGATGTCGCTCCCGTTCCTGCTCGACGCCTACCGGCTACTCGGCCGCGCCGACAAGGTCGAGCTCCTCACGCGCTGGCTCGAGTCCGCGCCGCCAGCCTGAGCAGCTCGCGCCGCTGACGGCGGAGGCTGCTCGGCGATGTATACTATGCAACCGCTGCGCTGTTCGCGGCGGCCGGATCATCGGGTGGCTCCGTGGGGCGATGGGCTGCGCAGCAGTGTGCCAGCTGTCTCGGAAGCTTCCGCTGTTCTCCTCGTTCGAGCTGAATTCGTATGCGTACAAGCCGCTCGCAGGCCCTGCTCCTCGCCGCTCTCCCCGCCATCGCGTGCTTCGCCCTGGCGCTGACGCTCCGCCTCTACGCGATCGACCGGCAGAGCCTGTGGTATGACGAGGGGCTGTCGGCGGCTCTCGCGCAGCGCCCGCCCGCGCGCATCATCCGCGATGCGCTGCGGGGGGTGCACCCGCCGCTGTACCACCTGACGCTCCACGCCTGGACCCGCCTGTTCGGGACGAGCGAGGTGGCGCTGCGCTCGCTCAGCGCGGTCTGCGGGGCGCTCACGGCGGGGGCCACGGCGGTCCTCGGGCGGCGCTGGTTCGGGGGCACGGCGGGGGCGGTCGCCGGACTCGCGGTGGCGGTCTCGCCGCTGGCCGTCCACTACGGCCAGGAGACGCGCATGTACGCGCTGGCCACGCTCCTCTCCACGCTGCTGTGGCTGGCGGTCGACCGCCGCAGGAAGCGCGAGCCCGGCTGGCTCGCCCTGTACGCCGCGGCGGCGCTCGCGGCGCTCGTCACGCACTACTTCACCGGGACGGTGGTTGCGGCGGCGTTTCTCGGCGGCCTGCTGCTGGCGCCATCAGACGTGGACCAGCGCCGCGCGCACGCGGGCTGGCTCGGGCTCCACCTGGCCCTCGGCGCCGTCTACCTGCCGCTCGTCTGGAACAGCCGGGTGGGCATCGGCGGCTGGACGGCGACCGAGCGGCCGACGCCGCCGCTCTTCATCCTCTGGGACACGCTGCGCGCGTTCAGCCAGGGGTTGCACCCGCTCCCAGAGGCAATGCCCTGGATCGCCGGCTTTGTGCTCCTGCTCATCGCCGGGCTCGCGGGCGCGCTCCGCGGCTCGGACCGGCGGGCCGTCGCCGCCGCCGTGCTCTGGCTGGCGCTCCCGCTGGCGGCGATCGTCGTGCTCTCGCTGCGGCAGCCGTACTACCAGCCGCGCTTCCTGCTGCCGGCGCTGCCGGCCTTCGCGCTGCTGCTCGGCGCCGGCGCGCGCACCGTCGGCCAGATCCTGGCGGGGCGCGTGCGCTACGCCGAGCCGCTGGCGGGCGTGGCGGCCGCGGCCCTTCTGCTCGCCGCCAGCGCCGCGCCGCTCTGGCGCGAGTGGACCGACCCGGCGGTCTGGCGCGACGACTACCGCGGCGTCGCGCGGGCGATCGCGGCGACCGCCTCGGCGGACGACGCGGTGCTGCTCGTGGCCCCGGGCCAGGCGGAGATCCTCGACTACTACCTCGACCTGCCGCTGCCGCGCTACGGGCTGCCGCGCACCAGGCCGCTGGACGTGCAGGAGACGGTGCGGGAGCTCGAGGCGATCGCCGGGCGGCACCGGCGCCTGTACGGGGTCTTCTACGTCCCGTACGAGGCGGATCCGGCGGGCGAGATCCGGCGCTGGCTCAACGAGCACGCGTTCACCGCGAGCAGCCGGTGGTACGGCGGCGTCGAGCTGGTCATCTACGAGCTTCCTGAGGTTGCAGCCCCGCCGCAGATGCCCGAGGCGCGCTTTGCGGAAGCCGTGCGGCTGCGGCAGATCGCCACCGAGCCGGCCGAGCTGCGCCCGGGCGACGCGGTGCGGATCGAGGCGGAGTGGTCCGCCGAGGAGCCGGTCGGGCGCCAGCTGCTGGTCTTCGTGCACATGCTCGACGCCGCCGGCCAGGTCGTCGCGCAGTTCGACGGGCCGCCGGCGCCGCTCGGCACCGATGCCTGGCAGCCCGGCGGCGTGCAGCGCGGCCGCATGGCTGTGCTGGTGCCGCCCGGCACGCCGGGTGGCGTGTACCGCCTGGTCACCGGGCTCTACGATCCGGCGACCGGCGAGCGGCTGCTGCTGCCGGACGGCTCGGACACACTGCCGCTCACCGAGGTCCGCGTGCTGCCCTGAGCAGCGCGCGTGGCTGCGTGCAGTGCGGCCCATATCTGTTATGCTGGGGTGAGCCGGCGTCGCTCCTCGCGGCCGCGACGGGCGCGACGCCCAGCTGGTGGCCGGTGACTGATCAGACAGGGCACACCCATGGAACCTGTCACCATCGTCCTCTTCCTCAGTGGCATCGGGCTGCTGGTCCTGGGTGCCGAGATGCTCGTCCGGGGCGCTTCGCAGCTCGCGATCAGCATCGGCATCTCGCCGCTCGTTGTGGGCCTGACCGTCGTCGCCTTCGGCACAAGCTCGCCCGAGCTCGCCGTCAGCGTTCAGGCTGCGCTCGCCGGGCAGGGCAGCATCGCGCTTGGAAATGTCGTCGGCTCGAATATCGCCAACGTGCTGCTCATCCTCGGGCTGTCGGCGCTGATCGCACCGCTCACGGTCGCCCCGCAGCTCATTCGCCAGGATGTGCCGATCACGATCGGGGTGTCGCTTCTGGTCCTGCTCCTTGCGCTCGATGGATGGCTCAGTCGCCTCGACGGCGCGCTCCTGATCTTCGGCATGGCGCTCTATATGGGGTTTGCGCTTGTCCAGGCCCGCAAGGAGAGCGCCTACGTTCGGGCCGAGTACGCAGAGGCATTCGGAGACGAGACGCGGCCGGCGCGCCGCCGCTGGCCGCTTCAGCTCCTGTCAATTCTGGTCGGCCTGGCGCTGCTCACGATCGGCGCCCAATGGCTGGTCGATGGGGCCGTGGCGTTCGCGACGGCGTTCGGCGTCAGCGACCTGGTGATCGGGCTGACGATCGTGGCAGTTGGCACATCGCTGCCGGAGATCGCGGCATCGGTGGTCGCGGGCCTGCGCGGCGAGCGCGACATCGCAGTCGGGAACGTGATCGGCAGCTGCCTCTTCAACCTGCTGGCCGTGCTCGGCGCGGCGAGCCTCGCGGCACCAGAAGGGATCGCTGTGCCGCCCTCCGCCGTCGCCTTCGACCTGCCGGTCATGCTCGCCACGGCCGTGGCGTGTCTGCCGATCTTCATCCACCGTGGCGCGATCCTGCGCTGGGAGGGCGGGCTGTTCCTGGGCTACTACGTGGCCTACATGCTCTACCTGCTGCTCGCGGCCACCCACCACGATCTGCTAGGCCCGTTCAGCCTGGTCATGCTGGTCTTTGTCATACCGCTGACGGTGGTCACCATCGGCGTGGTCCTGGTGCGCTATCTGCTCGTCGTTTGGCCCAGCGAGCAGGAGTGAGGCGCACTCCGCCTGTGCTAGCATGCCGGCGGATTCGCTGGCCGCGCCGGGGCACGGGCCGGCGCGCTTTGTGGGGGCGGCAGGAATAGCGACGGAGTACTTCATGGTTGGAGCGGCGGGGGTCTTTCGCGCGCGCGACTCCATCGGCAATGACCTTCGCGACTGGCGGCTGGCGGCGATCGTGCTGCTCACTGCCGCGCTGATCGGCGTGGCGGCGCTCGTTCCGAAGGAGTACCTGATCCGCATCGGCGTAGAGGAGGGCTTCCACAACGATCAGCCGTTCATCAGGGGCATGTTCGCCCCCGATAGCGGGCCGTTCGGCACGTTCAGATGGACGAGCGAGCGTACGGCCGTGTCGGTGCGGGGGCTGGGCCCCTGTCAGGCGCTGGTGTCGTTCCGGGTGCTGCCGATCCCGCAGAACGCGCTTGCGGCAGGCGGCCCGATGGAGCTCGAGCTCTGGCGCGATGACCGCGCGCTCGCGACGCTGCCGCTCCGTCCGACCGGAACGCGGTTTCACCTGCTCCTCTCGCCCGCCGGCGACAGGCACGTGCTCGATATCCGGAGCGCCACCTGGCAGCCGGAAGGCGACCCGCGGCGGCTGGGGGTGCCCCTCAGCACGACCAGCTTCAGGTGCGCCGAGCCCCGCGGGCCGATGCCCCAGAGCTTCGGCTGGCTGATCGTCGTCGCGCTGGCCTGGATCGGCATCCGGGCGGCGGGGAACACGCGTGACGTCGCCGCCCTGGGGGCGCTCGCGCTCGCGCTCATCATCGGCGTCATCCACGTCACCGACCCGCCGCGGGCGGCGTTCGGCGTCGCCCCGTTCCAGATCGCGCTCGCGCTGGGCATCGGGCTCGTCGTGGTCCTGCGCTGGGGCGCGCCGCCGCTCCTCAATCGCCTCGGCGTGGCGTGGTCGGGCGCCTCGCTTCGCTGGCTGCTGCTCCTGGCGCTCGTGGTCTTCGTGACGCGCTACGGGGGGCGGCTGCTCCCGGGGGCGATGCCGGGCGACATCGGCTTCCACAGCAATCGCTTCGACGAGCTGGTGAGCGGCGATGTGTACCTCGAAGCCAGGAACCGCGGCGCCAACTTCCCCTATCCGCCCGGCTACTACCTGATCCTCGCGCCGCTCGCGCTGCTGGACGTGAGCCGGCGGACGCTGCTACCGCTCGGCACGGCTGTGCTCGATGCGGCGAGCCCGATCGCGGTCTATGTGCTCGGGACGTGCGTGTACGGGGCGACGCGGTGGGGCGAGCGCACCAGCGTGCTCGCGGCGGCGCTCTACGCGTTCGCGGGCGCCGGGCTCCTCGCGCACTGGTGGCACTTCAGCACCCATATGTTCACGCAGTTCATGTTCCTCGTGCTGCTCGCCGGCATCATGCTCTTCTGGCGATCCGGCGCTGCACAGGGACATGCCGCCTCGCGCTGGTGGCCCGCCGCCGCGCTCGCCGCGCTGTTCGGAGTCGTCTTCCTGGGCCACTTCGGCTTCTTCCTGAACACGATCCTGCTCATGGGCGGCGCGCTGGTGATCGGGGCCGCGTACACGTGGCGGCGGGTGCGACGGCAGCTCACAGCGCTGGTGCTGAGTGCGGCCGGTGCGCTCGGGTTCAGCGGGCTGATGTTCTACAGCCTGTACACGCGGCAGTTTGCCCGCCAGGCGGCGATGGTCGGCGCGGCGGCCGGCGCGGGCGCCGCATCCGATCCCGAGCGGCTGCGAGTCTACTGGGACACCGTGCTCCAGGCCGGGCTGCGCGACCACTACGGCCTGTTTCTGCCGCCGCTGGCGCTGGTCGGGCTGTGGCTGCTCATCCGGCGAAAAGGAGAGGGGCGCAGCACGGAGCTGCTGGTGATCCTGTCGCTGGGCACGCTCGGGGTGGTGCTGGCGTTTGCCGTGCTGCCGTTCATCTCGGGCGCCAACCTCGCGTCGCGCTGGCTGTCCTTCGCCGGGTGGTTCGTGGCAACCGGCGCGGCGCCGGCGCTGCGGGCGCTCTGGCGGCGCGGGGGCGGCGGCAAGGTGGCCGTGGGCTGCGTCCTGGCCTACGCGCTCTGGATCAGCGTCACGCTCTGGCTCGCCCCGATGGTCTGGCGCATCCGCCCGCCGGAGCCCTTCTAGCGCGATCGACACGCCGCGCTGTGCGGCCGAAGCCCGCCGCGATCGTGTCGATGGCGGGCGAGTGACGACTGGATCAGAGGTTCCCGAAGACCGTGTCCAGCCAGTCGAACATCACGCCGTTCGGCAGCGCCAGGTTGTTGACCTGGCAGTGGGCTTCGCCGCCTTCCTCGCGGGTGAAGATCACCAGCTTCTTCAGGGGGTGCGGAAGCTGCGCGAAGCACTCCCTGGCGATCTGCAGCGTGATCGGCGCCTCGCCCTCGCCGGCCAGGCAGAGCGTGGGGCAGCTGATCTGACGCGGGTCGGACGTGCCATAGACCAAGTAGTCGTAGGCCTTGGCCACGCGGCGGGCGATGTCGCGCGGGTTCAGGCTGATCCGCAGGCCCATGCGCCAGACAATCTGGTCGAACACCACGCGCGCGATGGGGTCGGTGCGGTTGTGGCCCTTCTGCTGCGCCAGGACCGCGCGGAACACGTTCGGCATGGCCGGGTTGGCGATCATGGCCTTGATGCGCTGGTCGTGCTGGCCAGCCTTGAAGGCGATGTGGCCGCCCCAGCTGAACCCGAAGAGCGCCAGTCTGGCGGCGTCCACTTCCGGGCGGCCGAGGGCGTAGTCGATCACCGCCGCGACTGGCCGCTCCATCCGCGCGCCGAAGAACAGGCCGCTGGCGGGGGCCATACCCTGCCCGGGGAGGTCGACTGTCAGCACGGTGTAGCCGCGCTGCGGGCCTGCTGGCCCGACCATGAAGTAGCAGTCCTCGGCGAAGGTCTCGATGCCGCCGCACACCAGCAGGGTCGGGCGCGGCCGCTCGCTCCGGTCAGCTTTCCATAAGTAGCCCGACAGCAGCTGGCCCTGGAACGGCACCTCGATACGCTCGATCGGCGGGTCGAACAGGGCGGCCGCCTGCTGGAAGCACGCCTGCATCTTCTGCCAGGTCTCGTGAAAGGCGGGCGCGTGCGGCCGCATCAGGAACAGGGGCGCGCGGTAGTAGGAGCACGCGCGCAGGTAGGCCCGACGCGCAGCGGCGGTGTCGCCGCTGCGAAGCGCCTCCTGCGCCTGCGCCTCGACGCGCTCCGCCAGCTGGCGCCACGCCTGCTGCCAGCTCTGCGCGTCGCCGTTCGCGATCTGGCGCGCGGCCGCCATACACTCATCTGCGTCGCTGCCCTCGTAGATCGCGCGGCCAAGGATCCAGGACAGGTAGTAGTCCATGTCCGGGTGATCGAAGTGCAGCTTCTCCCGGCTGCGCTGCGCGAGCGCTGTCTGATGCGTTTCCATGGGCTCCTCTCTCAGCCGGCGATCGGGACGCAGGTGACGCGCTGGTCGGGCCGCGGCGTGTCCGGGTGGCACGCAGGTGGCTCAGCGGGGCACTGGCGCGGGCGACTCGCAGGGCGACCACATCAGCCCTCTCAGCGAGGGGTGATCGGTGCTAGAATAGGTGCATCGGTTGTGGGTACCTCCAGCCGCACTGCTGCACATGGAGATCTGCCGATGATAGCCTCGCGTTGGTTCTCGCTCCTGCTGCTCCTGGCCGCCGGGCTGCTCCTCACGCCCGCCACCGCGCGGGCCGCCGGCCCGACGCTCGCGCCAGCCGCGCCGGACGTGGCCGCCGGCCAGTCGATCAGCTTCTCCGGCGAGGGGTTCGTCCCCGAGGAGCGCCTGTCGGTCTGGGTGACCACCCCGAACCAGGTGGTGCTGGGCGCCCCGTACGCCTTCGCCGACGACAACGGCCGCACCACGATCACCTTCCGAGTCCCGGGCACCGCCGTGAGCGGCACCTGGGCGATCACCGCCTACGGGATCGTCAGCCAGACCCCGGCGATCGCCACGTTCACCGTGGCGGGCGTGGAGCCCGACGCCGCCCCGCCGCCGGCCGCCGTGGCGCCCGCCGCCGCTCCGGCCGGGACCAGGTTCAGCTTCGCCGCCACCGGCTTCGACGACAACGAGCCGATCAGCTACTGGTTCACCGGGCCGGACGGCAACGTCCACGACGCCTACAACCAGACCAGGCGCAGCGACAGGAACGGCCGGGTGGACTTCAGGTGGACGTCGCCGGAGGACGCGATCCCCGGCACCTGGGTGATCACGATCCAGGGCATCCGCAACGGGGTCGTCCGCGCGGTCCCGTTCGAGATCCAGCCGGCGCCGTAGTCACTCGTCGTAGCCGCAGAAGCGCAGCGCGGTGAGCGCGAGCGCCCGCGCCGCGGCCTCGAGGTCGGCCAGCGGGACGTACTCGTCGGGCCGGTGGGCGTTGCGCACGTCCCCCGGCCCGAAGAGCACCGTCGGGGTGCGGCCCTCGTTGACGAGCAGCCGCATGTCGGCGCCGTAGGTCATCCCCTCGAGCACCGGCTGCCCGCCCGTCGCCGCCGTGTAGGCCCCCGCCACCGTCTGCACCAGCGGGTGCTCGGCGGGCGTCACCGCCGGCGCGAACTGCCCGCCCCACCACTCGAGTCGCGGCGGGTGCTCCCGCAGCCACGGGTCGGCCTGGGCCGCCTGCGCCAGCGCCCGCTCGAGCTCGCGCCGCGCCGCCGCGATGTCCTCGCCCGGGGCCACGCCGTAGCGCCCCTCGAACACCAGCGACTCCGGCACCGACGAGGCCCACTCGCCGGCGCGCAGCGTGCCGATGCACAGGGCGTACGGCAGCGCGTAGCGGCCGAAGAGGCGCCCCAGCTCGACGTCTGTGCGCGCCCGCTGGTTGCGCTCGCGCTCCAGCTCCATCAGCGCGGCGTGCAGCGGGATGAACTTCTCGATCGCGCTGACGCCCTCCTCGCGCACGCAGCCGTGGGCCGCCGCGCCGGGCACCGTGATGCGGAAGTTCAGCGCGCCGGCCTGCGCGGGCGCAACCTTCAGCTCGGTTGGCTCGACCACCACCGCGCCGTCCGCCCGGTAGCCGCGCTCCACCGCGGCGAGCGTGCCGCAGCCGCCGTCCTCCTCGCCGATCACGCTCTCGACGAACAGCCGGCCGCGCAGCCGCACGCCGGCGTCGCGGATCGCCCTGGCGGCGAAGATCGCGCAGGCCAGCCCGCCCTTCATGTCCAGCGCGCCACGCCCGTACACCCGGCCCTCGGCGACCGTGCCGCGCCACGGGGGGTAGCGCCACAGCGACTCGTCGCCGGCCGGCACCACGTCCACGTGGCCGTTGAAGATCAGGCTGCGCCCGCCGCGCCCCTCGCCGAGCGCGCCCACCACGCCCAGCCCGCGCGGGCGCTCCACCTCCCAGCAGAAGGCCGGGTGCCGCCGCAGCGCGCCGAAGTCGATCTCCCAGACGTCCACCTCGAGGCCCGCGCGCCGCATCTCGGCGGCGGCCAGCTCCTGCGCGGCGTTCTCCTCGGGCGTGCCGTCCAGGCTCCGCACGGCCACCATCTCGCACAGGAAGGCGACCAGGCCGTCCATATCCAGCGCGTCGAGGACGCGCCGCTCAGTCTCGTTCATAGCTCCAGCTACTGCACAATGAAAGTCTGAACGCCCGTCAGCTGGCTGCGCGCCCCGTACAGCACGATCTGGTAGCTGCCGGGGGCCAGGCCAGCGCTGCTGAAGTCCACCCACACCCGGCCGAACAGGTCCGCGATCTCGCGCCTGTCCAGCGGCGCCACGCCGGTCGGCGTGTTCAGCCAGAGATGCACCCCCTCCCCTGGGATGAAGCGGTCGGAGAAGAAGGTGAAGGTCGTCCCGGCCGGCCCGCTCAGCCGGTCGGCCGTCACCCAGACCCAGTCGGCGTTGTCGTTGCCGCCCCCGACGAGCACCGGCGCCCAGTTGCTGCGCCACTCTCCGCCGCCGCGCCCGTCGTCCCACGCGTAGTCGGCGCGCACCGACAGCACCGTGTTGTCCGGCAGGAAGGCGTTGACGCGGAAGAAGAGCGTCGCGCTGCGCTCGGCCCCGGGCGCCACCGGCCCGAAGCGCACGACGACCCGCGAGTCCGTCACTTCGCTGACCCAGTCGCGGTTGTCCGAGAACTGGCTGCCGATGACGACCATCTGGTCGCTGCGGTAGGGCAGGGTGACGGCCACCCCCTCGGCCTCGCCGTCGCCGTAGTTGTTGACGACGATAACGTGCTCGAGCTGCCCGCCGCGCGCGACGCGGATGTTCGGGAACGGCCGGAGGGTGATGGCGATGTCGGCCGGCTTCTTCGGCTCAGGCTGCGGGGTTGGCGTCGGGTCGGGCGGCGCGGGGGCGGCCTCGGCGGCGGTGACGACGACCGGCAGGGCGATCAGCGACTCGGTGCTGAGCACCTGGATCGGCTCGATGCGCGGGAGCACCGACGGGGAGTTGTAGGCGTCGAGCACCGCCTGCACCGTGTCGGTCATCGTCTCGGTGGTGGGGAACGGGTCCATCGGCGGCTCGTCGGCGGGCGCGGGCGTCGGCTCGACCTGTGCGCGCGCCGCGGGCGAGGGGGAGCCAGCGCCCGCGAGCAGCACCACCAGTAGACCGATGGCCCCGGCCGCGAGCGCGTAGAGCAGCGCCGCGCGCCGGATGCTAGACAACCGGCCCATTGCTCGCTCCTTTCGGCAGGCATAGGATACGCTGCAGCGCCGGGTCGCACAAACAGTGCCACCGCTCGCCGCTTCGCCCGGCGCGCAGAGCCGTGGAGCGCCAGGTGACGCGGCGGAGCTGCCCGGCACCCCGCTGCGCGCTCGCACGCCGGAGAACTCCGCCCCGGCATAGTCTACACCGAATCTAGTGGCCCGGATCTTGCGGAGCAGGCCGCAGAGACCTCCGCGCTCCACACCACCTGTTGGCACGAATTCCGCGACTGTACCGCCCTCTCTCCGGGGGCGCGGTGGGTCGCTGGTCCACTAGAGCTGCTTTCCGCCGGAAGGTGTGGCAGGCCGCTACATTCCACGGACCTGTTTCTGCTGCGGAACGGAGGAGGGTTCGAGCAAGGTGCGCCCGGAACGGCCGAGCGCAGCATAGACAAAGCGAGGTATGCTATGATTGAGCGGCGGCTCGGGGGACAGGAGCGGGGGATCCTCGCCTCGATCCACGAGGGAATGGAGGTCTACGACCAGGCCGGAGAGCGCCTCGGCACCGTCGAGCTCGTCCACTTCGGGTCCGCCGACGAGCACGGCCTCGGCGCGGAGACGACCGGGACGAGGCCGCTGCGCTCCGGCTCGCTCGTCGAGGAGCTCGCGGCGGTGATACTGCCGGACGACCAGGTGCCGGAGGCCTTCAGCGACCGCCTGATGCGCAGCGGCTTCATCCGCGTCGACGCAGACGGCCTGTTCGCGGCCGATCGCTACATCACGCCCGATCAGATCGCGACAGTTCAAGGTCATCGCGTGATGCTGGGGGTGGAGCGCGACGCGCTGATCCGGCAGTAGCGCCGCGAGGCCGCATCGTCTTACGCCCGGCTTTGGGCGCGGCTGCCGGCGTTACGGTCTTCTTAGGGTTGCCCTGCTAACGCAGTCACAGGTGTGGGTGGAGCGCAGGCGCGATGATGCGCCTGCCAGGAGGAGACGACGATGCTCCAGAGTGCCCAAAGACTGCACCTAGCGACGGTCCAGGGCCTCGATGGCCCGGCTGGGAGGATCGCCCAGTTCCTGTTCGATGACGTCACCTGGCGTGTCCGCCACATCGCGGTGCGGACCGGCGGGTGGCTCACCGGCCGCTGCGTCCTGCTGTCGCCCATCGCAGTGACCCAGGTGAGCGCGCACGAGCGGGCTGTGTACGTCGAGTACACACGGGCGCAGGTCGCATCCTGCCCCGACCTGTACAGCGACCCGCCTGTAACGGAGCGCCCCGTGCTGATGATCACGTCGCGCGCCTACTACCCGCCGATCTGGTACGAGCCGGGCCTCTGGGCGTGCAGCCAGTACATGGCGGGAGAGGCGGATCAGGCAGAGGGCGAGGCGTACGGCGACGGGTACGACCCGCACCTCCAGGGCACCCGCGACGTCGCCGGCTACACGATCGCGGCGCGCGACGCGACGTTCGGCCGGCTTGCGGATGTCGTGCTGGACGACGCAAGCTGGACCGTGCGGTCGTTCGTCGTCGATACGCGCCCCTGGTGGCCCAAGCTGGTCGTCATCTCACGAGATGTGGTGCGGTTGTTCGACTGCTCGGCCGGGATGGTCACGGTCGACATGTGGCGCGACGCGATCGAGCGCGCGCCGGCCTTCAGCTCGGTCCTCCAGCATTCGTACAGCCCGTCCGCGTCCCCTTCGCGCTGACGCGGTGCCCGGCGCACCGGGGCCGGCCTGCGCCGCGTCCTCGATGCGCCCCAGCCCGCTCGTCCACAGGCGGATGCGGCGCGCGCCGGCTCACCAGTAGGGCAGCGGTTCGGGCAGGGCTGCGCCGCACGAACAGGCGCCCCCCGCGCGCTCGCAGCGCGCCATCCGCCCGCACCGCTCGCAGCGCACCATTGCGCTGATGTGCACGGGCGCCCACGTGCTCACCATCGCGCCGGCGGCCCCCAGATCGCCGTAGTACCGCCGCACCGCCGCGCGGTGCTTTTCGTTGTGCATAAACGTGTGGACGTCCTCCGGCCTCTCCCAGGCCGTGACGGTCATCATGATCTCGTGGAAGTTTATCCCCGACCAGGCGACGAAGCCCGGCATCGCCAGCATCTCCTGGGCGATCTGGCGCGACGTATCGCGGATGTACTCCACCTGCTCGCCCGACTGGGGGTAGATGGCTGTGATGCTGAAGGCGCCCGGCCGGGCGCGCTTGCCGGTTCGCACTGCGACGGCCGTTCCGAAGGTGAACGGGCCAGCCCGGCGCGGCTGGACGACCGCCTGCAGGCCGAGCTGCTCGGCGAACGTTCGCGTGTCGAAGTAGCCCGTCACCGAGCGAATCCCCTCCTCGCCGATGCGGACGATGTCGGCGCCGGGGAGCTCCACGCGCCTGCCCGTGGGCGGCAGCCCCTGCTGCGGCCCGCTGTTGGTGCCCCGCATCACCCACTCGAAGGCGGCCTGCCCGTGGCTGCACCCCGCGACGCTCACGATCTCGAACGAGAGGTCTGGGAACGCCGACCATAGGCCCGCGGCGTAGGCGCCGATCGCCTGGCCCGCGAGCGGCCCGCCGGTCGTCGGGTCGGCGTAGGTTCCTCCTTCGGCGAAGGTTGCGACAAGGGCTGCCGCGTCGTGGCGGTTCCAGGCGGCGACATAGCTCTCGATTGCTCTCTGCGCGTCCATGGGTGCTCCCTCCTGCTCGCTTGCGTGGGCGAGTGCTGACCTCAGGCCCGGCAGCGATGAGCCTACCAGGCGCGCGTCACGGGATCGTTGTGGCAGCGCGCCGCGCGCGTCACGGGATCGGCATCTCAGCGTCACGGCCGCCGAGCGCGGGCCATCGGGCGGCGAAGCCCCTGGCGCGCTGTGCTACAATCCACGCATGCCCACGCTCACGATCCGGCTGCTCGGCCCGCCGCGGGTCGAGCGTGATGGCCGCGCGGTCGCCTTCGATACGCGCAAGGCCCTCGCTCTGCTCGCCTACGTTGCGGAGTGCCGCCGCCCGGTGCGCCGCGACACCCTCGCCCAGCTGCTCTGGCCGGACTACACGGCGGCGCGCGCCCTGGCCAACCTGCGCCGCACGCTCTGGTCGATCCGCAGCGCGCTCGGCGAGCGGTGGGTCGCCGTCACGCCGGCGGAGGTCGAGCTGGCGCTCGGCGACGACCTGTGGGTCGATCTGACTCACTTCCGCCAGCTCCTCGACCGCTGCCGCGCCCACTGCCGCAGGCCCGAGGAGACGTGCCCGAGCTGCGTGGAGCGTCTCTCGGAGGCCGTCGGGCTGGTGCGCGGCCCGTTTCTCGAGGGCTTCAGCCTGAGCGACAGCGCCGAGTTCGACGACTGGCAGGCGCTCCAGGCGGCGGGCGCGCGCCAGAGCTACGCGGACGCGCTCTGGCGGCTGGCCGAGGGCCGGGCCGCGCAGGGCGAGCTGCACCAGGCCGTGGAGGTCGCGCGCCGGCTGGTGGAGCTGGACCCGCTGCACGAGGGGGCGCAGCGCCGGCTGATGCTGCTGTACGCGTGGGTGGGCCGCCACAGCGAGGCGCTGCGCCACTACCACCAGCTGGAGCGGCTGCTGGAGCGCGAGCTCGGCGTGGCCCCCGAGCAGGAGACGGTCGAGCTCCTGGCGGCGATCCGGGCGCGGCGGGAGCCGCCGCCGCCCGCGGCGCGAACGGCCCTGCGCGCACCAACGGCTCCGCGCGGCGCGGCGAAGGCCGGCGGGGAGCTGCGCGGCTCCTCTGGGAGCCTGGTGGCGCGCGAGCAGGAGCTCGGCCGGCTCGACGGGCTGCTGCGGGCCGCCCTGGGCGGCGAGGCGCGGGTCATCTTCATCACCGGCGAGGCCGGCAGCGGCAAGACCGCGCTGCTCGAGGAGTTCGGGCGCAGGGCTGAGGCGGCCCACCCGGGGCTCGTCGCGGCGCTCGGCAGCTGCAACGCCTACATCGGCGCCGGCGTCCCCTACCTGCCCTTCCGCCAGATCCTCGAGCAGCTGGCCGGCGAGGGCCAAGGGGAGCCGGACGGCGCGCGGCGCGGCCACGCCCCGCCGAGCGTTGCGCGCGCCCTCGTCGCGCACGGCCCGGACCTGCTCGGCGCCATGCTCCCGGCGGACACGCTGCTCGAGCGCGCCGCGCGGGGCGCCGCGGGCGATGAGCCATGGCTCCAGCAGCTCCGGCGCCTGGCTGCCGATGACCGGCGGCTGGCGGACGTGAGCCTACAGCAGCGCAGCCTCTTCGAGCAGTACGCGCGCGTGCTGTGCGCGCTGGCGCAGGAGCGGCCGCTGCTCTTGTGCCTCGACGACCTCCAGTGGGCCGACCTCGGATCGATCAACCTGCTCCTGCACCTCGGGCGGCGCATCGCGGGCCAGCCGCTGCTGATCGTCGGCGCCTACCGCTCCGCCGATGTGGCGCTGGGCCGCGGCGGCGAGCGCCACCCGCTGGAGCCGGCCGTCCACGAGCTGCAGCGGATCTACGGCGAGCCCCCGATCGACCTGAGCGCCGCCGCGAGCCGGCACTTCATCGACGCGCTGCTGGACCAGCGGCCGAACCGGCTCGACGAGCGCTTCCGCGCCACCCTGTATCGGCAGACCGGCGGCCAGCCGCTGTTCACCGTCGAGCTGCTGCGCGGCATGCGCGAGCGCGGCGACCTGAGCTACGATGAGGAGGGCCGCCTCGTGGCGCGCCCGGAGATCGACTGGGACCGCCTCCCGGCCAAGGTGGACGCCGTCATCGCCGAGCGGATCGGGCGCCTGGAGCACCCCGACCGCGAGCTGCTCTGGGTGGCCAGCGTCGAGGGCGAGGAGTTCAGCGCCGAGGTGGCGGCGCAGGTTCTCGGGCTGGATGCGGGCGAGGCGCTGCGCCGGCTGAGCGGGCGCCTCGACCGGACGCACCACCTGGTGCGCGCCACAGGCGTGCGCCTGGCCGGCGGCCGGAGGCTCTCGCGCTACCGCTTCCGGCACTTCCTGATCCAGCGCTACCTCTACCGGAGCCTCGACGCGGCGGAGCGAGCTCACTGGCACGAGCGCGTCCACGCGGCCCTCGCCGCGCTGTACGGCGAGCAGAGCGAGGCGGCGGCCGAGCTCGCCCGGCACGCCGAGGAGGCGGGGCGGATCGACCTGGCGGCTGGCCACCTGCGGCAGGCGGGCGACTACGCGCTGCGGCTGCTGGCCAACGCCGAGGCCGCCGAGCACTACCGGCGCGCCCTGGCACTGCTGGAGCGGCTGCCGGAGACCCGCGAGCGCCGGCTGCAGGAGATGGGCCTGTGGGCCTCGCTCAGCAAGCCGCTGCAGCTGACGATGGGCTACCCGGCGGCGGAGGTCGCGCGGGCCTTCGAGCGGGCCGTGCAGCTCGGGCGCACCCTGGGCAGTCCGCCGGAGCTGCGGGAGCTGCTGGGGCGCTACGTGCACTACCTGGCGACGCGCGGCGAGCACCGGGCGGCCAGATCGGTCGCGGATGAGCTGCTGGCGCTGGCCCTGCAGGTAGAGGACGAGATGCTCCTGCTCGACGCGTTCACCGCCAAGGGGATCAACTGCTTCTACCTCG
This sequence comes from uncultured Roseiflexaceae bacterium, assembly GCA_937974195.1. GTDB lineage: Bacteria > Chloroflexota > Chloroflexia > Chloroflexales > Roseiflexaceae > CALJIC01. The sequence goes on from CALJIC010000194.1 coordinate 33,992, forward strand.
GCGAGCTCGACGCGGCCAGGGATTGGATCGACAGGGCGCTCGGCCACTACGACCGCGCGCGGCACGACGGCCTGACCTACGCCTACGGCATCGAGCACAGCGTTCACATCCGGGCCTACGCTATGCTCGCGTGCTGGCTCCTCGGCGAGGCGGGGCGCGCGCGCGAGATCCAGGCGCTGCTGCTGGCCGACGCGCGCGCTGGCGGGCACCCGCACACCCTGGCCTTCGCTCTGGCCTTCTCCGCGCTGCTCGAGAGCCTGCGCCGGGACGCGGCCGCCGCCCTGGCGACCACCGCGGAAGCCATCCCCCTGTGTGAGGAGCACAGCTTCCGGCTCATGCTCGGGCTGTCTCAGTGCGTACGCTCCTGGGCGCTGAGCGCGGCCGGCGCTCCCGCGGAAGGGCTGGCCCTGTACCAGGTCGCCAGGGAATCGGCCGAGCGGGCGCAGGTCCAGGTGCTGATGCCGTACCTCGGGAGCCTGCTGGCGGAGATCCTGTGGCGCTGCGGGCACGCCGACGAGGCCCGCGCCACCGCTGAGGGCGCCCTGGCCTTGGCCGAGCAGACCGGGGAGCGCTGCCTGCTCCAGCCGATGCGCCGAATCCGAGACGATATTCTGCCTGCCTGAGGATGCTTTTCTGGCGAAAGACAGCCGCGGCTGCGGCTGGGATGAGATGCGGAGGTTCCCTGTGGACGCGAGCCGGCTCCACGCCACCTTTGCCGATCCGCCGCGCGAGTTCGGCATCATGCCCTTCTGGTTCTGGAACGATGACCTGGACGAGGCCGAGCTGCTGCGCCAGATACGCGAGTTTCACGCCAAGGGGTTCGGCGGCTTCATCCCGCACGCCCGCATCGGGCTCTCGCGGCGGGTCGGCTACCTGACCGACGAGTTTTTCCGCCTGATCCGCATCGCCGTCGACGAGGCGGCCCGGCTCGGAATGCGGGTCGTCCTGTACGATGAGGGCTCCTACCCGTCCGGCTCGGCGCAGGGCCGGGTGGTGGCCGAGAACCCGGACTACGCCTCGCGCTGCCTGATCGCCCTCCACCACACCGTCGCGGGGCCGGCCCGCGGCTACTGGCACCCCAACCCCGGCCGCGCCCTCGGCGACGAGCTGGTGGGCGTCGTGCTGGGCCGCGAGGTCGCGCCGGGGACGCTCGACCCGCGCAGCCTGACCTGGCTCGACGTGCTGGAGCCGGAGCTGGTGCGCTACGACGTCCCGGACGGGAGCTGGCGGCTGATCGCCCTCTGGAACGTCGCGAGCGGCGGCACCATCCGGGGCGTCTTCGCCGAAGAGGAGGACGGCCACGCCTCAGCGCCGCCGGCCGGCGACCTGCTGAACCCTGAGGCGGTCGCCTGCTTCCTGCGCCACACCCACGACCTGTACTACGCGCACCTGAAGGAGCACTTCGGCCGGACGGTGGTCGGGATGTTCACCGATGAGCCGATGCTGCTGGGGCGCGGCGCGCGGCGCGGCCCCGACCCGTGGCCCTACACGCGCGGCTTCCTGGACGAGCTGCAGAGCTACTGGGACGAAGATGTCCGGCTCTGGCTGCCGGCGCTCTGGCTGGACTGCGGGCCGCGCACCGCCGACTTCCGGCAGGCCTACACGCGCGCGGTGTACGCGCGGCTGGAGCGCGTCTTCTACGGCGCGCAGAGCCGCTGGTGCAGCGAGCACGGCATCGCGCTGACCGGCCACCCGGCCGAGAGCAACGAGTTCGGGTCGCTGCGCCAGTTCCAGTGGCCGGGGCAGGACATGGTCTGGCGCTGGGTCGTCCCCGGCGATGACTCGGCGCTGGTCGGCCCGCACAGCTGCGCCCCCAAGTGCGCCAGCAGCGCGGCTGCGCTGCTGGGGAGCGCCCGCAACGCGTCCGAGGCGCTCGGCGCTTACGGCTGGCGGCTGACCCTGGACGAGGCCAAGTGGCTGCTCGACTGGCACCTGGCGCGCGGGACGAACCTCTTCTTCCTGCACGCGTGCTTCTACTCGATCCGCGGCCGGCGCGCCTTCGAGAGCGAGCCGGACATCGGCATCCACAACACCTGGTGGCCGTCGTTCCAGATCCTGGGGGACTACCTGCGCCGCCTCTGCTGGCTCCTGTCGGACGGCCGGGAGATCTGCGAGGTCGCCATCCTCACCGACTCGAACGGCGCGGCGTGGGAGGCGGCCCGGCACCTGTACCGGAGCCAGATCGACTTCCTGTACATCGACGACGAGGCGCTCGCGCGGGCGACGGTCGCCGACGGGCGGCTGGCGATCGGCCCGCACCGCTTCCGCGCAGTGATCTGCGATCCGCCGGCAAAGGTCAGCAGCCCCGCGCTCGAAGCGCTCGCCGCTGCCGGCGGGCTCGTGCTGGCCGACTGGCGGCCGGAGAGCCTGGTCGACACGCTGGTGGCCGCGCTCGGCCGCGACGTCGACTGGCCGGGCGCGCCGGACCTGCGCGCGCTGCACTACCGGAAGGAGGGCCGCGACTTCTACCTGCTGGTCAACGAGGGGGAGCGCCCGCTCGAGGGCGACCTGTCGCTGGCGGCCGCGGGCGCGCTGGAGCTGTGGGACGCGCTGGACGGGAGCGCGCGGCCGTGGCCGGGTGAGGTGATCGCGGGCCGGACGCACACCCGCCTGCGCCTGGAGCGGCGGCAGAGCCTCGTCCTGGTCGTCGACCCGCGCGGCCGCGCCGAGCCAGGTGTGCCCACCCCGCCGCTGCCGGGCGACGCTGTTCTAGAGATCGCCGGCCCGTGGCGCGCCTTCGACGAGGCGGGCGGCCCGGTCGAGGTGGCGTGCCCGGGCGACTGGGCGCAGCAGGCGGGGTGGGAGACGTTCAGCGGCCGGCTGCGCTTCCGGGCGTCGTTCGCGCTCACGGCGGAGCAGGTGCGCCAGCCCCTATTCCTCGACCTCGGGCGGGTGGGCGATATCGCCGAGGTCACTTTGAACGGCAGGTCGCTCGGCGGGCGCGCGTGGGCGCCGTACGTATGGCGGGTCGACCAGGCCTGCCGGGCCGGCGACAACGAGCTCGAGGTGTGGGTGACCAACTCGATCGCGAACCGCCTGGAGGGGCTGCAGCGCCCGTCCGGGCTGCTGGGGCCGGTGCGGCTGCGCTCCGCGCGCGGCTGAGGCGCCGCCCGCGCGCTACGACGCCAGCTCGCGCCACACGCCCGGCGGCTGCCCGACCGCTCGCTTGAAGGCGCGGCTGAACGCCGCCTCGGACTCGTAGCCGGTGCGCTCGGCGATCGCGCTCACCCGCAGGGTCGTCTGGCTGAGCAGATATTTGGCGACCTGCATGCGCCAGCCGTAGAGGTAGTGCATCGGCGACTCGCCGACCAGGTCGGTGAAGCGCTGGGCCAGGCCCGAGCGGGAGAGCGCGACGGCCTCCGCCAGCTCCTCAACTGTCCACGGCCGCTCGGGGTGGGCGTGCATCAGCTGCAGGACTGCGCCGACGACCGGGTCGCGCAGCGCCGCCAGCCAGCCGGCGTGCTCGACCGGGAGCTGCTGCATGTAGCGGCGCAGCACCTCCACGTAGATCAGCTCGGTCAGCCGGGCCAGCATCGCCTCGCCGCCCGGCCGCGCCGCCCGCGCCTCGGCGACGGTGTGGCGCAGCGTGCTGTCCAGGATGTCCCCCGGCTCGGCGCGCACCACCTGCCGCTCGAGGAGCTCCTCCCCCGCCTCGGGCTCCCCCGGCCCGGCGCCGTGCGCCGATCGCACCAGCAGCGTGGTCGGCAGGCTGCCGATCAGCGGGTTGAAGCGCTGGTTGCTCTCGAGGTAGCCGCACACGAACTCGGTGGCCTCGTGGCCATCCCCGGCGTCGAGGTGCGGGATCGCGCCGCTGCCCGACCCCTCCCGCACCACCCGCAGCACCTGCTGGCTCACATCCGCGCTCGGATCGGCCTCGGGGTGGCTGCCCAGGCGGTGGGCGTCGGCGTGGGGGAAGATCACCAGGTCGCCGCCGGCGACCGAGAAGCCGGGCCGCCCCAGCGGCGCGATCCAGCACGTCCCGGCCACCATGATGTGGAAGACGGTGATGTACTCGGCGGACGAGTTCAGCAGGCGCGCGTAGACCTCGCGCCCGGGTGACTCCGCGCACCAGGGCGCGGCGATCCGCGCGCTGAAGAACAGGGAGCCGGCCAGCCGCACCACTTTGAGCGTGTCCGAGAGCACATCCATCATCGCGCCCCGGCTGCCGCCGCGCCGACATGTGGCGGCTCGGTCAATTCCGCTGGAGTTTCAGTCATAGCGCGCGCTGGCGGCGGCTGCTATGCTGCGCACCAGCGGCCGGCCGCACGGCTTGCCGGCATGATACCACGCGCGCACCCGCCGTTCTGGAAGTCGCGCCCTGTACGGAGGAGCAGCGATGACAGCGATCAGCAGCGCCCGGCTCGATCCCCACACCCTCGACCGCCTGCGCGCACAGCTGCGCGGGACGGTCCTGACGCCCGGAGACCCGGAGTACGACCAGGCGCGCGCCCTCTGGAACGCCATGGTCGACCGGCGCCCGGCGCTGATCGCGCGCTGCCTCGGTGCTGCCGATGTGATCGCCTGCGTCGAGTTCGCCCGCGCGCAGGGGCTCCTGCTGTCAATCAAGGGCGGCGGGCACAACATTGCCGGGCTGGCCGCGTGCGACGGTGGGCTGATGCTCGACATGTCGCGCATGCGCGGCGTGTGGGTCGACCCGCTCACGCAAACGGCGCGCGCGCAGGCCGGCTGCCTCCTCGCCGACCTCGACCGCGAGACGCAGGTCCACGGCCTGGCCGCCGTGCTCGGCTTTGTCTCGACCACCGGCATCGCCGGCCTCACGCTCGGCGGCGGCTTCGGCTACCTGACGCGGCGCTTCGGCTGGGCGTGCGACACGCTTCGCTCGGTGGAGGTGGTCACGGCTGACGGGCGGGTGGCGCGCGCCAGCGAGCGCGAGAACGCGGATCTGTTCTGGGCGCTGCGCGGGGGCGGCGGCAACTTCGGCGTCGTCACCTCGTTCGAGTACCAGCTCTTCCCCGTTGGCCCGGAGGTGCTCGCCGGGGCGGTCGTCTGGCGCGCGGAGGACGCCGCCGAGGTGCTGGCGATGTACCGGGAGCTCACGGCCCACGCCCCGCCCGAGCTCAGCTGCGCGGCGGCCCTGCGCGCGGCCCCGCCCGCGCCGTGGATCCCGGCGGAGATGCACGGCAGGCCGGTGGTGATGCTCCTGGTCTGCGACAGCGGGCCGCCGGACGAGGCCGAGCGGCGCGTCGCGCCGATCAAGGCGTTCGGGCGGCCGGTGGCCGACATCGTCCAGCGCCGGCCCTACGTCCAGCAGCAGCGCCTGATCGACGCGACCCAGCCGCCGGGCCGGCGCAACTACTGGAAGTCCGAGTTCCTGCCCGGCCTCAGCCCGGATCTGCTCTCCCGGGCGATCGAGCACGCCGCGCGGATGGCCTCGCCCCACGCCGTGCTCCTGCTCTTCCCGGTCGGCGGCGCGCTCAACCGGCTGCCGGGCGACCACTCGGCGGTCGGCAACCGCGACGCGGCCTTCGTGCTGACGATCGCGACTGCTTGGGAGCGCGCCGAGGACGACGAGGCGAACATCGGCTGGGCGCGGGCGACGTGGCAGGACCTGCGCGCCTTCTCGACCGGCGGCGCCTACATCAACTTTCAGACCGAGGACGAGGGGCCAGCGCGCATCCGCGCCGCGTACCGGTCGAACTACGGGCGGCTGGTGGAGGTCAAGGCGAAGTGGGACCCGGAGAACCGCTTCCGGGTGAATAAGAACATCGCCCCACAGTAACAGGAGTTACGCGGTGCGGTCAGAGCGTGCGTGAGGGCGAGAGGGGTTGCGAGCCTTCTCGCGCTCTCCCGCGCTGGAAGGGGCTGTGCAGCCCCTTCCGAACCATCCCCGCAAGCGGTGCCGCCTCCCAT
>CALJIC010000195.1 GCA_937974195.1 uncultured Roseiflexaceae bacterium
GCCACACCCTTCGGCTGAAGGCCGCTCCGGTAGGCCTGCGGCCTTCCTCTCCGTCAGCGGGCGGCCCCGCCATAGCTTCCGGCGGAAAGCGGCCCGCAAGAGCTAGCAGCATTCCGCACCTTCCCGTCAGGCGGCTCGCCACACCTCCCGCAGCGCGGCTGCGCCGCGCAGGTCCTCATCGCCCCCGGCGCGCGGCGGCGGCCCGGTTGGCGATCCGCCCGGCCATCGCGCCGGCGCCGATGCCGTTGTCGATGTTCACCACCGCCAGCCCCGGCGCGCAGGTCTGCAGCATGCTCCCCAGCGCGGCCAGCCCGCCGCCGCCGTAGCCGTAGCCGACGGATGTCGGCAGGCCGATCACCGGCACATCCACCAGGCCCGCCACGACCGAGGGCAGCGCGCCGTCCATCCCGGCGGCGACGATGATCGCGTCCACCGGCACGGCGAGCAGGCGGCGCAGCGGCTCGAACAGCCGGTGCAGGCCGGCCACGCCCACGTCGTAGACGGTGTGGACGTCGCAGCCCATCTCGCGGCAGAGCGCGGCCGCCTCCTCGGCCACCGGGATGTCGCTCGTGCCGGCGGTGATCACTCCGACGCACCCGCCGCCCGCGGGCGGCTCGGCGCCGGGGAGCTGGAGCGCAAGCGTGCGCCCTTCGGCGTAGCGCGTCCAGAGCGCCTGGTCCCCCAGCTCCCGCTCGAGCAGCGCGCGCGTCTCCGGCGACACGCGGCTCAGCAGCACGCGGCCGCGCTCCTCCAGCACGCGCCGGGCGATCGCCAGCGTCTGCTCGGGCGTCTTGCGCTCGGCCAGGATCACCTCCGGGACGCCGGTGCGCTCGGCGCGCAGCAGGTCCAGGTTGGCGAACTGGTCCAGGTGGTCGGTCCTGTCTGTCATGCGAGCCTTCTGCTCCACACCTGCCCACGCGGGTGCCGTGGGCTGCGATCAAGCCGGGGAAGCCGATAGCGCCTGGAGTGTGCGGCCGCTGCCGGCGCAGCCAGCGACAGCCTCCGGCGAACGCCCATAGTATATCAGCTCCGGAGCCCGCGCAGCGCCTCGTCCACGAAGCGGCCGTAGTGCTCCCGTATCGCCCGCTCGGTGATGTCGTGCCGGCCGTACGGGGCGAAGAACGCCGCCCACCCGGCCAGGTCGTCGCTGACCATGCGCGCCAGACGCAGCGCGGCGCACAGGTCCCAGTAGGGCAGGCCGGCATCGTCGATCGCGGTGAGCGACCGGTAGCGGTCCGTGAAGGCGCGCATGGCCTCGGGGCCGAAGATCCACAGCAAGTCGAGCCGGCTGATGGCGAGGTCGGCGAGCGGGTCGCCGAGCGCGGCGTCCTCCCAGTCGATCACCGCCGCCAGCCGCCCCGCGCGCCACAGGACGTTGCCCGGCCAGTAGTCGCCGTGCAGCAGCGCGGCCGCGCCGGGCTGCGGCGGGGCAGCGCGGCCCAGCGCGTCGCGGATGCGCTCCGTCTCCAGCGCGGCCCGCGCGCCCGGCGAGCGCTCAGGGACGAGCTCGGCGCAGCCGCCGGGGCGCTGCGGCACGAACGACAGGCCGAGGCTCGCCGGATCGACGCTGTGGATGCGGGCGAGGTGCTCGGCCAGCTGGACGGCGGCGTCGACCGGGTCGGCGGGCGCGAACTCCGGCGCGCCGTCGACGTATTCGTTCACCAGGCACGGCGCCCCGAAGATCGCGCCGGACCGGTCGAGGTAGTGCGGCTGTGGCACAGCCAGCCCGTGCGAGTGCAGCGCCTGCAGGAGCCGGAACTCGTGCTCGGCCGCCTGTGGGTTCTGGGCCAGCGCCGCCTCGCTGGGCCGCCGCACGACCACCCGGCTCGTCCGGCCGCCGGGGTGCTCGATCTCGAGCCCGGTCATCTCGGCCGAGATCCCGCCCTTCAGCGGCCAGACGCGCAGCAGCCGGCCGCCGGGCGCGAGCGCCTGCGCCAGCCGCTCGAACCGCTCATCGATGTTGGGTGTCGTCATATCTGTCAACAGCCAGGGCTCTCAGCGCGCGGGCCGGGGCGTGAAGAAGTCTGGAGGGCATGCGGCCCTCCAGACTCCCCGGCGACACGATTGCCCGGCTCCCGTCGAAAGGCTACGCGCCGGCGGCGAGCTCGATCGCCACCTGCTCCAGAAGATCCAGCGAGTCCTGCATGCCGGCCTCCATGCCCGTGGCGATGATCGCGTCGCGCACCTCCTGGCTCGGCGCCTCCATCAGCACGGTGACCGTGGTGCGCCCATCCTTCTCGGTGAAGGTGAGGGTGTTCAGCACCCCCTCGTCCGCGTCCCCGGCGGGGGCGCCCTCGTACACCTCAGTGTACACGAGGCGCTCGTTGGGGACGATCTCGCGGTACTCGCCGTGGAACGCGACCTCGAAGCCCTCGTCGGTCACGATCACCCAGCGCCACCTGCCGCCGACCCGCAGGTCCACATCGGCGACCGTCATCTTGCCGCGGCCACCGGGCCACCAGCGCCGGACCAGCTCGGGGGTCGTCCAGGCCCGGTAGACCAGGTGCTTGGGGGCGTTGAATTCGCGCGTGATCAGGATTTGGGTTGGCGCCGGGAGCGTCACCGCCGCGGAGCCCTTACTCGCCACTGCCGCCATTGTCTCCCTCCATTTCTTTGAGCTCCTCCAGCAGCTCGTCCAGCGCGTCGTAGCGCTCGTTCCACGTCTGCTCGAAGGCCTTGACCCAGTCGTAGATCGGCTTGAGCGCCCGGCCGTTGAGCCGGTACAGCCGCTGCCGCCCCACGTCGCGTACGTCCACCAGGCCCACCTCGCGCAGGACGCGCAGGTGCTTGGAGACCTGCGGCTGCGCCAGCCCGAGCAGGTTGACCAGGTCGGTCACAGAGCGCTCCCCGCCGGCGAGGATGTCCACGATCTGCCGCCGGCGCGGCTCCGCCACCGCGTTGAACGCATCTGTTGTTGTCGCCGCTCGTGCCATAGCTGCATTATATACCCATATAGGAATATGTCAAGGGTCAATTCCGGCGGAATTTGGCGTACTTCGGGCGGCCCAGGCGGAGCGGGCGATGCCGCCGCATCGGATGTCGCCCAGCGGCAGACACCAGGCCGAAGGCGGTGGCACACTGCGTGCAGCGCTTCACCCAGGCGACGTCACACCCCTCCAAACAGCGCGCCTGACTCAGGCACTCACGGGCGCCTGAGGCGAGATGGGATCAGCTTGTGCCCGCCGCGATGGCCCGGCCATCAGGCGAGCGAGAATGGAGTGGAGTGCGATGACCTACAATCCGAGCAACACCCCGAACACCGGGACGGGCGTGAGGAGCACCGAGCGGCCGCAGGAGCAGATGCGCCACGCTGCCGAGCAGGCCACCGGCGACATCCGCCAGAAGGCCCAGGATACGCTGGACAGCGTCCAGAGCATCGACCTGAAGCAGCAGATCCAGGATCACCCGTGGCTGACCCTGGGCGCCATGGTCGGTGTCGGGTACCTCTTGAAGCGGATGAGCGGCAGCGGGCAGCTCTGGCAGAGCTCGCAGGGTCACCAGAGCTACCAGGGCCACCAGGGACAGCCCTGGCAGAGCTCACAGACTCACCAGAGCTACCAGGGTCATCAGGCGCAGCCCTGGCAGAGCCACCAGAGCTACCCAGGGCAGCCCTGGCAGAGCTACCAGACCTTCCAGGGCTACCAGGGGCAGCAGCCCTGGCAGAGCTCGCAGGGCAGCACCTACGGCCAGCAGCCCTGGCAGAGCTACCAGACCTTCCAGGGCTACCAGGGGCAGCAGCCCTGGCAGGGCCAGCACGCCTACGGCGGCGTGATGGAGCAGGCCAAGCAGTACGAGTCGTCCCAGCGCGAGGGCATGGTCGGCAAGCTGGGGCGCAGGATGTTCGCCAGCGTCGGCACGCTCGAGGAGCTGTTCCGCGAGAAGCTGCAGGAGCTGTACGACGCCGAGCACCAGATCCTCAAGGCGCTGCCGATGATGATCGAGGCCGCCACGTCGCAGGAGCTGAAGCGGGCCTTCGACATGCACCTGCGGCAGACGCAGGGCCAGATCGGGCGGCTCGAGCAGGTCTTCCGCCGGCTGGACATGGACCCCAGGGGCAAGGTCTGCACGTCGATGCGCGGCATCCTGGCCGAGGGCGAGGAGATCGTGGCGATGCGCGCCGACCCCGAGGTGAAGGACGCCGCGCTGATCGCCGCCGCGCAGCACGTCGAGCACCACGAGATCGTCGCCTATGGGACGCTGCGGGCCTGGGCGCGGCAGCTCGGCCACCACGATATGGCGCAGGTGCTCCAGCAGACGCTCACTGAGGAGGAGCAGACCGACCGCCAGCTGACGCAGATCGCCGAGCAGGCGGTCAACCTGCGGGCCATGCGCAGCTAGGGGCCCTCGCTGCGCTCAGGGGGACAACACGGAAAAGGTGCCGGCCGGAGATCCTGGGCGATGATGGCATCCCGGGCCCCGGCCGGCGGGCAGGCGAGCGGAGTCGCAACCGCGCGGCTCCGCTTCGTTATGTCGATCGCATCGCCGGCGGGGCTGGGGACCGCACCTCGGCGCCGCCCCGCCGGCTGGGGAGTTACGCACTGGCGCCCTCCGCCTCCGGCTGGTAGAGCACCTCCTTCACCTGCAGGCGCCGCAGCCCGTCCGGCACCTGCCACTCGATCACATCGCCGGCGCGGTACCCCAGCATCGCCGTGCCGATCGGCGCGAGCACCGAGATCTTGCCCTGCCCGACATCGGCCTCGTGCGGGAAGACCAGCGTGTAGACGAGCTCCTCGCCGGTCTCGAGGTCGACCAGGCGCGCCGTGGAGTGCATCGTGATCACATCGCGCGGCACTTTGTCGTCGGCGACGCACGTGCTCCGGTCGAGCTCGGCCTCCAGCCCCTTCAGGTGCTCGCCGCGGCCGTTGCGGTAGCCGTGGCGATCTCGCTCGTCCATGAGCAGCTTCCTCAGCTTCTCCATGTCGCGCTCGGTAATGTAGATCGTCCGTGTGCTCATACAAGCGTTCTCCTTTTCATCCGCAGTCTGCGGCGCGCCATCGCGCCGCTCCTAAACAGCGGTTGCGCGGCGCCCTCGCGGGCCTCCCGCGTAACCCTCACCGGCCGGGGAGCTTTCTCGCCTCCGGCCCGGCTCGTGTCTCCGGCGACTGCACTAGCTTCAAGCCCTGGGGATGCTACTGTTGTATCCGGCGCGCGGACTGTGCGCCGGCCAGAAGCGAGCGATACTGCGGGTTCGACAGCTCCTCGGCCAGCGCGCCGGCGCCGCGGGCCACGCAGGAGAGCGGGTCCTCCGCCACGCGCACCGGAATGCGGGTCTCGGCGGCGAGCCGCCGGTCCAGCCCTCTCAGGAGCGCCCCGCCGCCCGCCAGCTGGATGCCGTGCTCCAGGATATCGGCGAGCAGCTCCGGCGGCGTCTCGTCGAGCACCTCGCGCACCGCGGCCACGATCGCGTCGACCGGGCCGGCGATCCCGGCGCGGAGCTCCACGCTCGACAGCTCGACCGTCTTCGGCAGCCCGGTCCGCAGGTCACGCCCGCGCAGCGCCACGGTGATCTCTCTGTCGAGCGGGTAGGCGCTGCCGGCGGCGAGCTTGACCTTCTCGGCCATGCGCTCGCCGATCAGCAGGTGGTACTCGCTGCGCGCGAAGCTGGCGATCGCCGCATCGATCGCGTCGCCGGCCACCGGGATCGTCCGCGAGACCACGATCCCGCCGAGCGAGATCACGCACACCTCGGTCGTGCCGCTGCCGATGTCGACGATCATCGAGCCGAGCGGCTCGGTGATCGGCAGCCCGGCGCCGATCGCCGCCGCCATCGGCTCCTCGACTACATAGGCCTCGCGGGCGTTGGCCGCGAGCATCGCGTCCCGCGCCGCCCGCACCTCGATCTCCGTCACGCCGCGCGGCACGGTGACGACCACCCGCGGGCGCGGCGCCACGCGGCCGAAGGTGTGGCTGTGCGCCTTCCTGAAGTAGCTCGCGAGCATCTTCACGGCCGCGTCGAAGTCGCCGATCACGCCGTCCTTGAGCGGCTGCACGGTCCGGATGTTGGCCGGCGTCTTGCCGATCATCGCCCGGGCCTCCGCGCCAACCGCCCGGACCTCGCTCGTCTCGCTGTCGAGGGCGACGACCGTGGGCTCGTTGACCACGATGCCCCTGCCATTCACGTGCACGAGCGTATTCGCCGTGCCGAGGTCGACTCCGAGATCGGCGCCGCCGGCGGCCGGCCACATGCCCGGTCGATGACGTAGTGCCACGATCGCTTCCTCGTCGCGCTTGGCAGATTCAGGCCCGGCGTCTCCTCACCGGGCCAGCTCGTGATACGGCCCTCCGGCCGGCTGCTCGAAAGAGCCCCGCAGCCTCACCGCAGCAGATGCACGGCGCGCGCCGCCGGCGGCCGCGCCAACCCGCCGACGCTCCGCTCAACGACACGCGCTGCGGGCACTTTAGCAGGCGAAGCTGAAGCCAGGATGAAGAAGCGCTGAAGGGGGTATGACGCATCAGTATGCTATACTTCCAGGGCGGGAGGAAGCGCATGACAACGATTCTTGTCGTCGACGACGACCCGAAGATCCGGAGCGTCCTCGGGCGCGGGCTGCGCTTCGAGGGCTACGACGTCCAGCTCGCCGAGGACGGCCCGGAGGCGCTGCGGATCGCCCGCGTGACGCCGATCGACCTGGTCGTGCTGGATGTCATGCTGCCGGGGATGGACGGCCTGGAGGTCTGCCGCCGGCTGCGCCGCGGCATGAGCGCGCCGATCCTCATGCTCACCGCGCGCGACGCAGTGCCGGACCGGATCGCCGGCCTCGACAGCGGCGCCGACGACTATCTGATCAAGCCGTTCGACTTCGACGAGCTGCTGGCGCGCGTGCGCGCGCTGCTGCGCCGGGCGCAGCCGCAGAGCGAAGAGGTCCTGACCTTCGCCGACCTGCGCCTGAACACCCGCACGCGCGAGGTCGAGCGCGGCTCCCGGCGGATCGACCTGACCACCCGCGAGTACGAGCTGCTCGAGCTGTTCCTGCGCCACCCGCGCCAGGTACTCCTGCGCGAGCAGATCCTCGACTGGATCTGGGGCGACGCGCAGGTCGAGAGCAACGCGATCGAGGTCCACATCGGCCGCCTGCGCGACAAGCTCGAGGCCAACGGCGAGAGCCGCCTGATCCAGACCATCCGCGGCGCCGGCTACGCGCTGCGCGAGGAGGCGTGATGAGACAGCCGTTGTCGCTCCGGCTCCGGCTGACGCTCACGGTCGGCCTCCTGACCGGCGCGATGGCGCTGCTGTTTGGGCTGCTCGTGGACCCGCTGCTGCGGGCGCACCTGCTCGAAGATGTCGATGCGCGGCTGGGGGCGCGCGCCGCTCGCCTCGCGGAGCTGCCGGCGGGCGCTCGATCCGCCGCGCTCGAGGCGGCCGAGCACTACGCCGCGCTCATCGGCCCCGACGGGGAGCCGCTCGCCAGGTCGCCCGCGGCGCGCGCCGAGCCCTTCGCGCCCGGCGCGGAGCTGCTCGGCGCCGCCCGCGCCGGGCAGACGGTCGCCACAACCGGCGAGGCGGCGGACGGCACCCCGTGGCGGCTGTGGGCCGGCCCGGCCCAGACGGACGCGGGGCCGGGGGGCGTCCTGATCCTCGGCGAGCCGATCGCGGCGCAGCAGCAGATGCTCGCGCAGGTGCGCCGGCTCCTGCTCCTGTGCGGCGCGCTGGCGGCCCTGCTGGCGCTCGGGGCGGCCGCGCTGCTCACCGGGCGCACCCTGGCGCCAATGACCCAGCTCATGCGCGACGCCGCCGTCGTCGTGTCCAGCGGCCGCTACGACCAGCGCGTGCCGGTGCTGCGGCGCAACGATGAGGTCGGGCAGCTCGCGCAGACGATCAACACCCTGATCGCGACGGTCGAACAGACGCTGCGGCAGCAGCGCGAGTTCCTGGCGGACACGTCGCACGAGCTGCGCTCGCCGCTCACCGTCGTGCTGGCGAACCTGAACCTGCTCCGGCGCGACCTCGACCCGCACGAGCGCGAGCTGTCGGTGGACGAGGCGGCGACCGAGGCGCAGCGGATGCGGCGGCTGATCAACGAGCTCCTGCTGCTCGCCCAGTCCGACTCCGCGCAGGTGATCGCCGAGGCGCCGGTGCGCCTGGACTGGCTCGTCGAGGACGTCGTGGGCGGGGTGCGGCGCCAGGCGCCCGAGCACATCTACCAGCTCCAGGTCGACGAGCCGCTGGTGGTGATCGGGGACGAGGAGCGGCTGGCCCAGCTGCTGCGGAACCTGCTCGAGAACGCGGCGAAGCACACGCCCCCCGGCACGACGGTCACGGTGCGCCTGCAGCGGTCGGGCGGCTCCGCGCTGCTCACCGTCGCCGACAGCGGCCCCGGCATCGCGGCGGAGCACCTCCCGCACATCTGGGACCGCTACTACCGGGTGGACAAGGTGCGCTCGCGGGCGGCCGGCGGGACGGGCCTGGGGCTGCCGATCGTCAAGTACATCGCGGAGGCGCACGGCGGGCGGGTGGACGTGACGAGCGAGGTGGGCGTGGGGACGACGTTCACGGTCGAGCTGCCGCTGGCGCCCGAGGCGGCGGCCCCCGCCCGCCAGCCGGCGGAGACGTGGCGGGCGTAGATGTGCGCCTTCTACCCGCCGGCCGGACCCGGCGCGCCGAGCACCCGCTCGATCAGCGCCTGCATCCGGCCCACGTGCGAGCCGCGCCAGTAGATCTGCCCGCACGCCTGGCAGCGCCAGAACGCCTCGTAGTAGCGCCGGGTCTTCGGCTGGAGCTGGTCGAGCACCGCCTCCTTCGGCACCGGCTCCGTGACCCCGTTGCAGCGGATACAGCGCTGGAAGGCGGACGCGCTCCGGCGCACGCCGAAGCGCTGCACCACTTCGCGCAGCTGGGCCTCCGGCTCGGTGGCGCGGATGAACGCGCCGTACGTGACCGCGCTGCGCTTGAGCAGGCCGACGTCGCGGGTCAGCAGCACGCGCCGCTCGGCGCCGGCGACCTGCGACAGATACGCGTCGTCCTGGTCGTTGCTGTAGAGCGTATCGAAGCCGAGCATGCGCAGGTAGGAGGCCAGGCGCCCGAGGTGCACGTCGCAGACGAAGCGCAGCTCGGGCAGCGGCGGGCGCAGCGGGCGGGCCGGGGGCGGCCCGCCGTGCGGGTAGGCGTCGACCGTATCGCCGGGGGTCAGCCGGCAGGCGAAGTCGACCGGCGCCCCGTTGACCGTGAGCGCGGCGACCTCGGGGTGCGGCACCCCCGCCACCTCGACCACGTGCTTGACCGTCTCGTGGGCGGACCAGGGCAGGGTGAGCGGGCGCCCGCGCCGCGCGCGGGGCAGGAAGTCGTTCAGCGCGCCGTGGCAGCGCACGGCGACAGTGAGCTCATCCATACCTCGCCCGGCCTCACGCCTCGCTAGTCCAGCGGCATCCGCGCCGCGCTGGCCGTCTTATCGTCGCTGCTGAGATCGTGAGTCATCGGGTTGTAGCGCCCGCGCAGCTCGTCGATCACCGTCCCCTTCCAGACCGGCACCCCGACGAAGTAGGACGCCCGCCCGAGCAGGTGCGCCGTGATCGGCGCGGTCAGGAAGAAGAAGGTGATCGCCGCGATCACGCGGATGTTCACGCTGATGCCGGGGAAGTGGAAGGCGAGCGACAGCAGCACACAGGCGATGCCCAGGGTCGACGCCTTCGAGGCCGACTGCATGCGCATGAAGAGGTCCGGCATGCGCACCACGCCCAGCGCGGCGAGCAGCAGGAAGGTCGTGCCCAGCAGCATCAGCACATCGCTGATAATCTCATTCATCTCGTGCTCTCCGCTCGATATACAGTGCGAACGCGACCGTGCCGAGGAAGGCGATCAGCGCCAGCACGATCGCGACATCGAGAAACACCTGCTGCTCCGTGTCGATCGCGTAGACCGTGAGGAAGGCGGTTGACAGCACCGCGAACAGGTCGAGCGCCATCACCCGGTCCGGCAGGGTCGGGCCGCGCACCAGCCGGATGAACGCCATCACCATGGCGCAGCTCAGCATCGCAAAGGCGACCGTCTCAGTCGTGATACCGTTCATCGCAGCACCCCCAGCACGCGCCGCTCGAAGCCGTCCTTGATCTCCTTCCGCACCCTATCCGGCTTATCCGCGTCCATGATGTGCAGGTACAGCTCGCGGCGGTCCGACGAGATGTCGATCGCGAACGTGCCGGGCGTCAGCATGATCAGGTTGACCAGCAGCGTGATCTCCGCGTCGGTCTGGGCGTCGAGCGGGATGGCGACGATCCCCGGCCGGAGCGACGAGATCGGGCTCAGCACATCGATCGCCACCCGCAGGTTGGAGAGCACCATCTCGATCAGAAAGT
Organism: uncultured Roseiflexaceae bacterium; assembly: GCA_937974195.1. GTDB lineage: Bacteria > Chloroflexota > Chloroflexia > Chloroflexales > Roseiflexaceae > CALJIC01. The sequence goes on from CALJIC010000195.1 coordinate 10,291, forward strand.
AGACGAACAGGTCGAGGATGCGCCAGACCTTGCGGATGTAGCTGGGCCCCGACATGATCTGCTGGCTGAAGAGGATCAGCACAAAGCCGATGCCGAAGCCGCTCATCAGGTTGCCGGGCGAGAAGTCGCCCGACAGCGCGGCCCAGCCCAGCGCCAGCAGGATGTTTAGCAGCAGGCCGTTCATCGCTCAACTCCCAGCACAGCGGACATGTAGGCCGACGGATCGTAGAGCTGCAGCCCGGCCGCGCTCGCGAGCCGGAACGCGGGGCCGACCGCCAGCCCGAGCACCACGACCAGCCCGGCGAGCACCATCACCGGCAGCCACAGCGGCACGCTCTGGGCCGAGAGGCGCGGCACGGTGAGCGTGGTGCCGCGCGGGTTCGGCTTCCAGAAGACCTCGGACCAGATCCGCGTCACGGCGAGCAGCGTCAGCACGCTGGTGCAGAGCGCGGTCGCGACGATGCCGTACTGGCCGGCCTCGATGCTGGCCCGCAGCAGCGCCAGCTTGGCGAAGAACCCCGACAGCGGCGGCACGCCCGCCAGAGACAGCGCCGGCAGCAGGAACAGCACCCCGAACAGCGGCGCGGCGGCGTAGAAGCCGCCCAGGTTGCGCAGGTCATCGTCGGGAACGACCTGGTAGATGATGCCGGTGATCAGGAACAGCGCGGTCAGCACGATCATGTCCTCGACGATGTAGAAGACCGCGCCGGAGAGGCCGGCCGGCGTGTACAGGCCCAGCCCCATCACCGCGAACCCGATGTGGCTGACGATCAGGAAGGAGAGGATGCGGCGCATCTCGCTCTGCGCGAGCGCGCCCAGCACGCCGATGATCATGGTCACGCCCGAGGCGACGAGCACGATCGTGTGGGTGTAGCCGATATCGCCGACGAACACCAGTGTGAACAGGCGCAGCAGCGCGTACACGCCCACCTTCGTCAGCAGGCCGGCGAAGACCGCCGAGACGACCGGCGGCGGCGTGTGGTAGGCCGCCGGCAGCCAGAAGTGCAGCGGGACCACCGCGGCCTTGATGCCGAACGCCACCATGAACATCGCCGCGATCGCCGTCATGAGCCCGGGGTTCTCGGCCTGCGGCAGCACCCGCGCCAGATCGGCCATGGTAAGCGTGCCGACCTCGGCGTACAGCAGGCCCACCGCGACCAGGAAGAGCATCGAGGCGATCAGGTTCATCGCCACGTACTTGAGCGCGCCCTCCATCTGCGCGCGCTCGCTGCCCAGCGCCAGCAGCACGAACGACGCGATCAGCAGCACCTCGAACCAGACGTACAGGTTGAAGATATCGCCGGTCAGGAACGCGCCGCTCACGCCCATCAGCAGGATGAGCAGCAGCGGGTAGTAGCCGAAGCCCTCGCGCCGCGAGTCGATCGTCGCCAGCGAGAAGGCCACCGCCGCGAGGCCGACGCCCCCGGTCAGCGTGACGAGGATCGCGCTCAGCAGGTCGGCCACGAGGACGATGCCGAACGGCGCCGGCCAGCCGCCCGCCTCGAGCACCAGCGGGCCGCCCCGCGCGACCACCGCGACGAGCACGGCGCCCGTCACGAAGATCCCCGCGGCGCCCACCAGCGCGAGCACGCGCTGCGCCCGCCGCTGGTCGCGCAGCAGCAGCGCCAGCGCCGCCGTGAAGAACGGCACTACGATCGGGAGGATCAGCAGATTCGACATCTATCCGACCCTTTCCGGCTCTCCCACGACCACCGGGTCGTCGGGGTGCGACTCCACCTCTTCGTCGTAGGGCTCGGCCAGCTCGGCCGTCTCGATCGGCACCAGCGCGTCGGTGCCGCGCATCCTGTCGATGTCGTCGGCCACGACGATCTGGTTGGTGCGGAACGCCAGGACCATCGTGAAGGCCAGCACGCCGAAGCCGATCACGATCGCCGTCAGGATGAGCGACTGCGGCATAGGGTCGGCGAACGGGCCGCCGGGCCGGGTCTGCCCCTCGGGGATCAGCGGGGGCGTCGCACGGGTCAGCCCGCCGACCGTGAAGATCAGCAGGTTAGTGGCGTTGGTCAGCAGCGCCAGGCCGAGGATCACGCGCGCGATCGCCCGGCGCAGCAGGAGGTAGATCGCGATGGTGAACAGCCCGCCGATCAGAAATGCGAGGACAACTTGCATGTGCTACTCCTCCGCCATCGCCAGGATGATCGTCAGCGCGACGCCGAACACCGCGATGTACACGCCAAAGTCGAAGAACACCGGCGTCCCCAGCTCGACCGTCGTGCCGAGCAGGCGGACGGGGCCCCAGATGCCGGTGAAGAACGGCCTGCCCAGGAACACCGGGAGCAGCGCGCTCGCCCCGGCGATCAGCAGCCCGGCGGCGATGAAGGAGCGCGTGTCGAAGTGGAGCGCCTGCCGCACTGATATCTCCTTGGCGGCCAGGCCGTACAGGATGAAGGCGGCCGCGGCGACGAGGCCGCCGACGAACCCGCCCCCCGGCTGGTTGTGGCCGCGCAGCAGCAGGAAGATCGAAAACATCAGCAGGAGCCCAACCAGCAGCCGGCTGGCGGTGCGCAGAACGATTGAGTTCATGCCTGAGTCTCTCTCTCTTGCCTAGACCGTCGCAGGAAGATGCGCCGCAGGCCCGCGAACCCCGGACCACCCTCGTCTCTGACGTACCTCTGCCTGCGGCCGAGCTTGAGCAGCGCGTAGACCCCGAACGCGGCGACGCTGAGCACCGTGGTCTCGCCGAACGTGTCGAGCCCGCGGAAATCGACCAGGATCACGTTCACGATGTTCCTGCCGTGGGCCCGCGCCGCGCTGTTCTCGGCGAAGTAGCCGGCCAGCCGCGAGTCCGGCGGGGTGGAGATCGCCGCCAGCACCAGGGTCGTCATCAGCCCGCCGACGCACAGCGCGATGAGCACATCGCGCAGGCGGCTCACCGGGTGCGTCAGGTTCCTGTAGCGCGGCAGGTGGTGGAAGGCGAGCACGAACAGCAGGACCGTCAGGGTCTCGACCAGGATCTGGGTCATGGCCAGGTCCGGCGCGCCGTACAGGATGTAGATCAGCGCCACGCCGTAGCCGACGATCCCGAGCGACGCGACGGTGCTGAGGCGGCCGGGCGCGAACACCGCGTAGAGCGCGGCGAACATCATCAGCGTGGCCAGCACCGCCTCGTAGAAGCGCAGGTCGGACCACGCGAAGGTGCGCGGCACCCCGTCCTTCATCACCAGGGTCGCGCCGACCAGGACGACGGTGACGAACAGGATCACGAACAGATACTGACGGAGGTAGCCGCTCTGCATCGCCGACGTCACGCTCCGCGCGACGTACTTGATGCCCTCGAGGCTCAGGCGGTAGGCGTCGGACGGCCAGAACCCGAGCACGCGCTCGACCCACGAGGTCCTGCGACGCACCGCGGTCCAGCCGGTGTACAGCCCGGCGCCGAGGACCACCGAGGCCGCGGTCATGCCGAGCGCGGGGTTGAGGCCGTGCCAGAGCGACAGCGCGACCTCCGCCGGCCCGTTCAGGATGGCGCCGATGGCGGCCGCGACCACGTGCCGCTCGACGAGCGCCGGGTAGATGCCGATCACCAGGCCCAGCGCCGCCAGGAGCGCCGGGCCAAGCCACATGCTGAGCGGCGGCTCGTGCGGGGCCTTGGGGGTCGCCTGGAGCGGGCCGAAGAAGGAGCGGATCGTCACGATCAGCGCCTCGGCCACGAACAGCGCGCTCGCCAGCACGGCCGCCGAGCCCAGCACCACCCCGATGCGATCGACGTGCAGCACCGCCTCGAACAGCTGCTCCTTGGCGATGAAGCTCAGCACAGGCCCGAAGCCGGAGAGCGAGACCGCCGCGAGGACCGCGACGGCCGCAGTGATCGGCATCGCCCGCCGCAGGCCGCCCAGCTTCTCGACATTGCGCGTCGCCGTCTCGTGGTCGATCGCGCCGGCCACCATGAACAGCGCGCCCTTGTAGAGCGCGTGCGCCAGCAGAAACACCACCGCCGCCGTGACGGCCTCCTCGCTCCCGATGCCGACCAGCAGCGTCAGCGTGCCGAGGGCGCTGACGGTCGTGTACGCCAGAATGCGCTTCAGGTCGGTCTGGTAGAGCGCCAGCAGGCCGCCCGCGATCATGGTGGCCGCGCCGAACCCGCCGACCGCGGCGGTCCAGGCGGGGGTGCCGCCGAGCACCGGGAGCAGGCGCGCGAGCAGGTAGACCCCAGCCTTGACCATGGTCGCCGAGTGCAGGTAGGCGCTCACCGGGGTGGGCGCCTCCATCGCGCTGGGGAGCCAGAAGTGGAACGGGAACTGCGCGGACTTGGTGAACGCGCCGGCAAGCACCAGGGCCAGGATGGCGCCGTACCACGGGTGCGCGCGCAGGGCGTCGCCGCGGGCCAGCAGCTCGGTCAGCTCGAAGCTCCCGCCCGCGGTGCCGAGCATGAGGAAGCCTAGCAGCAGCGCCAGGCCGCCGCCGCCAGTGATCAGCAGCGCCTGGCGGGCGGCGGCGCGCGCCTCCGAGCGCTCGTGCGGGAAGCCGATCAGCAGGAACGAGCTGATGCTGGTGAGCTCCCAGAAGATAAACAGCGTCAGGATGTTGTCGGCCAGCACCAGGCCGAGCATCGCGCCCATGAACAGCAGCAGGATGGCGTACAGCTGCCCGAGCCGCCGGTCGCCGGCGAGGTAGCCGCCGGCGTAGATCAGCACCAGCGCGCCGATGCCGCAGATCAGCAGCGCAAACAGCAGGCTCAGGCCGTCGAGCGCGAACGACAGACGAATACCCAGCTCAGGCGACCACTGCCACCCTGTCACGAGCCGCCCGCGCTCGGCCACCTGCCCGCTGGCGAGGGCGAAGTAGATGGTGAGCGCCGCCGGCACGACCGCCAGCAGCCAGCCGGCCGCGGATCGTGCGACGCGGTGGAGAAGGGGAGCAAGGGGCACGAGAGCATAGATGAGCAGGAGCGCAACAACCATTCGGCAGACCTCTCTACCCAGCTCACACGAATTAGCACTTCTTTACTGTACCATACACAGCTGGCCGCCGCACAGCGCGCCGCGCCGTGGTCCGCATTGCAGCATCCCCGCGGCGGGCGTATACTGGCAGCGCGGCGGCGCGAGGGTCGGGCCCGCCGCAGCGAGGGAGGTCAGGCAATGACGCTGGACCCGACAGTGCTCGCCAACACCAGCCGCCCGGACCCGGCGCTGTTCTACCGGCGCGGCGACCCAAACGACCCGCGTCTCGGCGAGGTGGTCTCCGCCGACCCCGCCAGCTACGGGGATGCGGACGTCGTGCTGCTGGGCTACCCCGAGGACGAGGGGGTGCGGCGCAACGGCGGTCGGCCCGGCGCGGCGCGCGCGCCGCACGAGATCCGCCGCTTCCTCTACCGCCTGCCGGGCGCGCGCGCCGCGCCGCGGATCTTCGACCTCGGCGACACCATCCCGCGCCCCTCGCTCGAGGAGACCCACGCGGCCCACCGGGACACGGTGGCACGGATCATCGCGGACGGCAAGCGGCTCGTCGTCCTCGGCGGGGGCAACGACGTCTCCTACCCGGACTGCGCCGGGCTCGCAGCGGCGGCTGGCCCGGTCCTCGCGCTCACGATCGACGCCCACTTCGACGTGCGGGCCGACGCCCGCCGCAACAGCGGCACGCCCTACCGCCAGCTGCTCGACGAGGGCCTGCTGGCGCCCGCCCGCCTCTACGAGCTCGGCTCCCAGCCCTTCGCGAACTCGTCCATCTACGCCGCCCACCTGCGCGAGCGCGGCGTCCCGGTCATCCCGCTCGCCGAGCTGCGCGCCGCCGGCTTCGCCGCCACGGTGGAGGGCATCCTCGCGCGCCACGACGAGCCGGCGGTGTTCTGGGGCTTCGACATGGACGTGGTGCGGGCCGCAGACGCGCCGGGCGTGAGCGCGCCCAACCCGCTCGGCATGGCAGGCGAAGAGCTGTGCCGGCTGGCCGCGATCGCCGGGGCCGAGCCGCGCACCCGCCTCATCGAGCTGAGCGAGGTCAACCCGGAGTACGACGTGGACGGGCGCACGTGCCGCCTGGCGGCCGTCGCCATCTGGCACGCGCTGTTCCCGCAGTAGGGGCGCGGTGCGCCCGCAGGCGCCCCGGCGGAGTCAGGAGGAAGAGACCATGGCACGCGTCATCCGGGCCCCGCGCGGCACGCAGCTGAGCTGCAAGAGCTGGCAGATCGAGGCCGCCTACCGCATGCTGCAGAACAACCTCGACCCCGAGGTGGCCTTCGACCCCGAGCACCTGATCGTCTACGGCGGGCGCGGCCGCGCCGCCCGCTCCTGGGAGGCCTTCGACGCCATCCTCGCGGCCCTGCGCGGCCTCGAGCCGGACGAGACGCTCCTCGTCCAGTCCGGCAAGCCCGTGGCGGTGTTCCGCACCCACCCCGACGCGCCGCGCGTCCTGCTCGCGAACAGCAACATCGTGCCGGCCTGGGCCACGCAGGAGAACTTCGACCGCTGGGAGCAGGCCGGGCTCACGATGTACGGCCAGATGACCGCCGGGAGCTGGATCTACATCGGCACCCAGGGCATCCTCCAGGGCACCTACGAGACCTTCGGCGCGCTGGCCCGCGCCCAGGGGTGGGGCTCGCTGCGCGGCCGGCTGGTCGTCACCGCCGGGCTGGGCGAGATGGGCGGCGCCCAGCCGCTCGCGATCACAATGAACGAGGGCGTGGGGCTGATCGTCGAGGTGGACCGCTGGCGCGCCGAGCGACGCCTCGCGCTGCGCCAGATCGACCGCATCTCGGAGGACATCGAGGAGGCGATGACCTGGACAGAGGAGGCCCGCGCCCGCGGCGAGCCGCTCTCGGTGGGGCTGATCGGCAACGCCGCCGAGGTGCTCCCCGAGCTGCTGCGGCGCGGCGTCACGCCCGACGTGGTGACCGACCAGACGGCGGCCCACGACGTGCTGTACGGCTACGTCCCGGCCGGCCTGTCGCTCCCCGAGGCGGCGGCGCTCCGCGAGCGCGACCCCGACGCCTACCGCGCCCGCGCGCTGGAGTCGATCGCCGAGCACGTCCGCGCCATGCTCGCCTGGCGGGCGCGCGGCAGCGTCGTGTTCGACTACGGCAACAACCTGCGCCAGCGCGCCTACGACGCCGGCGTGGCCGACGCCTTCGACTACCCGGGGTTCGTCCCGGCCTACATCCGGCCGCTCTTCTGCGAGGGCAAGGGCCCCTTCCGCTGGGTCGCGCTCTCCGGCGACCCGGAGGACATCTACGCGACCGACCGCGCGGTGATGGAGCTGTTCCCCGAGGACGCCCACCTGCAGCGCTGGCTCAGGATGGCCGGGAGGCAGGTGGCCTTCCAGGGCCTCCCGGCGCGGATCTGCTGGCTCGGGTACGGCGAGCGCGCCCGCGCCGGCCTGCGCTTCAACGAGATGGTCGCGCGCGGCGAGGTGCGCGCCCCGATCGTGATCGGCCGCGACCACCTCGACAGCGGCTCGGTGGCGAGCCCGAACCGCGAGACCGAGGCCATGCGCGACGGCTCGGACGCCATCGCCGACTGGCCGCTGCTCAACGCCCTCATCAACGCCGTGGGCGGCGCGACGTGGGTGAGCATCCACCACGGCGGCGGCGTCGGCATCGGCTACAGCATCCACGCCGGCCAGGTGATCGTCGCCGACGGCACCCCCGAGGCGGCGCGGCGCCTGGAGCGGGTGCTGACCACCGACCCCGGCATGGGCGTCGTGCGCCACGCGGACGCCGGCTACCCCGAGGCGGTGGCGTTCGCCCGGGCGCACGGCATCAAGATCCCGATGCTCACGTGGGAGGGCTAGCGCTCGCCCTGCGGCCGCCCGCGCTAGCCCTTCGCAGGGAGGTGTGGACTTGGTTTTTCCGTCGCTCTGCGGCGACTTCGTCGCCGCAGAGCGACGGAAAAAAGAGTTTCTGGGGAGGCTTCGCCTCCCCAAACCCCTCCGCGGGAGCGGGGCGGAGCGGCCACGCAAGCGCTCAGCGGGAAGGTGCGGGGCGCTAGCGTAGCGGCCCACCGGGACCGATTTCTGCAGGGAGGTGTGGAGGGCTCGCCCTCCCCAAACCCCTCCGCGGGAGGAGACATGAAGGTAGACCTCCTCGTCCACTCAGCGGCGCAGCTCGTGACGTGCGCCAGCCCCGGCGGCCCGAGGCGCGGCCCGGCCATGCGCGACGTCGGCGCGATCCCCGGCGGCGCGGTGGCCGTGCACGAGGGGCGGGTCGTCGCGGTGGGGCCGACCGCCGAGCTGCGCCGGCGCTTCCAGCCGGCTGAGACGATCGACGCGACGGGCGCTGTCGTCTGCCCCGGCTTCGTGGACCCGCACACGCACGTCGTCTACGCCGGCGACCGGGCGGACGAGTTCGAGCGGCGCATCGGCGGCGCCACGTACCTCGAGATTATGGCGGCGGGAGGCGGCATCCTCTCCACCGTGCGCGCCACGCGCGCCGCCACCCTCGGCCAGCTGGTCGCCGAGAGCCGCGCCCGGCTGGACCAGATGCTGCGCCTCGGCACCACCACCGCCGAGGCGAAGACCGGCTACGGCCTCGACCTCGCGACTGAGCTGCGCCAGCTGGAGGCGATCGCGGCGCTGGACGAGGCGCACGCGCTGGACCTCGTCCCGACGTTCCTCGGCGCCCACGCGCTCCCGCCGGAGTACGCCGGGCGGCCGGACGCGTACATCGACATGGTGGTCGAGGAGATGCTGCCGGCGGCGGCCGCCTGGCACCGGCGGTCCCGGTTCACACAGCGCGGCGTGCCGCTGTTCGTGGATGTCTTCTGCGAGCGCGGGGCGTTCGACGCCACCCAGTCGCGGCGGGTGCTGGAGGCCGGCCGGGCGCTCGGCATGGCGCTGAAGGCCCACGTCGACGAGTTCGCCGACATCGGCGGGCTCGAGGTGGCGCTGGAGCTCGGCGCGACCTCGGTGGACCACCTGGACGCCACCGGGCCGGAGGGAATCGCCAGGCTCGCGGCGTCGGACACCGTGGCGGTCGTCATCCCCACCGTGCCGTTCAACCTGGGCAGCGCCCACTTCGCCGACGCGCGGGCAATGGTGGATGCCGGGGCGGCGGTGGCGCTGACGACCGACATCAACCCCGGCTCGGCGCCCTGCCCGTCGCTGCCGCTGGCGATGGCGATCGCCTGCCGCTACCAGCGACTGCTGCCGGCGGAGGCGCTGGTGGCCGCGACGATCAACGCGGCGCACGCCATCGGGCTCGGCGGCCGCGTCGGGTCGCTCGAGCCAGGGAAGGACGCCGACCTGCTGGTGATCGACGCGCCGGACTACCGGCACCTGGCCTACCAGTTCGGCGGGAACCTCGTGCGCACCGTGGTGAAGCACGGGCGCATCGTGTAGGAGCACGTCATGGACAACGACGTCGTGACACTGGACGGCGAGCACCTGACCTTCGAGCAAGTTCTGGCGGTGGCCAGAGGGCGGCCGGGCCGCCCGAGAGTCGTGCTGTCGGACGCGGCCGGGGCGGCGGTGGACCGCGCTGCGGCGGCGGTGGAGCGGCTGCTCGCCGGCGGGACGATCGCCTACGGCATCACCACCGGCTTCGGCGCCTTCAAGGACCGCGTCATCCCCCCCGATCAGGTCGAGCAGCTCCAGCGCAACATCGTGATGAGCCACGCGGTCGGCACGGGCGAGCCGCTCGACACGCCGACCACGCGGGCGATCATGCTCATCCGCGCCAACACGCTCGCCCGCGGCCACTCCGGCGTGCGGCGCGAGACCCTGCAGCTGCTGCTGGACATGCTGAACGCCGGCGTCCACCCGGTCATCCCGGCTAAGGGCTCGCTGGGCGCGAGCGGGGACCTGGCGCCGCTCGCGCACATGGCGCTGCCGCTGATCGGCGCGGGCGAGGCCGAGCTGGACGGCGAGCGCATGGCCGCCGCCGAGGCGCTCGGACGGGCGGGGCTGCGGCCGACGACCCTGGCGGCCAAGGAGGGGCTGGCGCTGACGAACGGCACGGCGGTGATGTGCGCGCTCGGCGTGCTCGAGACGGCGCGCGCCGAGCTGCTGAGCCAGACGGCCGACATCGCCGGGTGCCTCAGCCTCGAGGCGCTGAACGGCACCGACGCCGCCTTCGACGAGCGCATCCACCGGCTGCGGCCCTTCCCGCGCCAGCGCGAGTGCGCCGCCTACCTGCGCGCGCTCCTCGACGGCAGCCAGCTCACCCGCGGCTACGACCCGCGCCACGTGCAGGACGCCTACACCCTGCGCTGCATCCCGCAGGTCCACGGCGCCGTGCGCGACGCGGTGGCCTACGCGCGCTGGGTGTTCGAGATCGAGCTGAACGCCGTCACCGACAACCCGCTGCTGTTCGTGGACGAGCGCACCGGCGAGGCGGCGGTCCTCTCCGGCGGCAACTTCCACGGCGAGCCGCTGGCGATCGCGCTGGACTACCTCGGGATGGCCCTCACCGAGCTCGGCAACATCTCCGAGCGGCGGATCATGCGGCTGCTGGACGCGGATGCCAACGAGCACGCGCTTCCGCCGTTCCTCACCAGGGAGGGCGGGCTCAACTCGGGGTTCATGATCGTGCAGTACACCGCCGCGGCGCTCGCCACCGAGAACAAGGTGCTGGCCCACCCCGCCAGCGCGGACACGATCCCGACCTCGGCGAACATCGAGGACCACGTCAGCATGGGCGTCACCGCCGGGCTGAAGGCGCGCGCGATCCTGGACAACGTCGAGCGCATCCTCGCCATGGAGCTGATGGCGGCGGCGCAGGGCATCGACTTCCGGCGCCAGGCGCTCCCCGGCGCCCGCCTCGGCCGCGGGACGGCGCCGGCCTACGCGCTCGTGCGCGCGCACGTCCCGTTCATCGAGCGGGACGCCGTGATGTACCCGTACCTCGAGCAGGTCCGCCGCCTCGTGGCCGAGGGCGCCATCACCGCCGCCGTGGACACCGCGCTCCACACCGAGGGCGCGTAGGACGCCGTCGCGCCGCCAAGCCGCCGCAGCCCACCCGGCGGCGGCTGCGCACCCCCCGCGATCTGTGTTGACCGCCCCGGGCGCGCGTGGTAGGATTCGCGAGTTTGCGTGAGATCGTCACGCAACTCGTGCAACTGGCGGTGTCTCAATGTTATCGCAGCTGAAGCGGGTGCTCGTCGGCCAGCCGCTGGCGACAGAGCAGCTGGCGCACGAGCGGCTCACCAAGCGCATCGCTCTCGCCGTCTTCGCTTCCGACGCCCTCTCATCGGTCGCCTACGCCACTGAGGCCATTCTGATCGTCCTGGTCAGCGCCGGCACCGCAGCGCTGGTCTACCTGCCGCCGATCGCCGGCGCGATCGCCCTGCTGCTCGTCGTCGTGGCCTTCTCGTACCGCCAGACGATCCTGGCCTACCCGCAGGGCGGCGGCGCCTACATCGTCGCCCGCGAGAACCTGGGGACGCTCCCCTCGCTGGTGGCCGCGGCGCCGCTGCTCGTCTCCTACGTCCTCACCGTCGCGGTGAGCATGTCCGCGGCGGTGGCGGCGATCGTCTCGGCGGCGCCGTCCGCGGAGCCCTACCGGGTCGAGATCGCGCTCGTGCTGATCGCGCTGCTGACCATCGCCAACCTGCGCGGCATCAAGGAGTCCGGGCAGATCTTCGCCGTCCCCACCTACCTGTTCATCGCCTCGATGCTCCTGATGATCGGCACCGGGTTCTACCAGCTGCTGACCGGCCAGGCGACCCCGGCCCCGCCGCCGGCGGTGGTCTTCGGGGGCGGCGAGGTGCAGCCGCTGACGTTCTTCGTGCTGCTGCGCGCGTTCGCCGCCGGCTGCACGGCGCTCACCGGCGTCGAGGCGATCAGCGACGGCGTGCCGGCCTTCAAGCCGCCCGAGTCGCAGAACGCCTCGCGCACCCTGGTGAGCATGGTCGTCATCCTGTGCCTGATGTTCGTCGGCAACACCGTGCTGGCCTACGCCTACCACGTGCTCCCCGACGGCAGCCACGAGCCGGAGACGGTCAACTCGCAGCTCGCGCGGGCCGTGTTCGGCGACGGCTCGCCGCTGTACTACATCCTGCAGGTCGCGACGACGCTGATCCTGATCCTGGCGTCGAACACCGCCTACGCGGACTTCCCGCGGCTGGCGTACTTCCTGGCCAGCGACCGCTTCCTGCCGCGCCAGTTCACGCAGCGCGGCGACCGGCTGGCCTTCTCGAACGGCATCCTGGCGCTGGGGGTGCTCGCGGCGGCGCTGGTGGTCGGGTTCGGGGCGCGCGAGCAGGCGCTGCTGCCGCTCTACGCCGTCGGCGTGTTCCTGTCCTTCACCCTGTCGCAGGCGGGGATGGTCGCCCGCGGCCTGCGCCTGCGCCCGCCGGGGTGGTGGCGCGGCGCGCTGGTCAGCAGCCTCGGCGCGCTGGTGACCGGCGTCGTCCTGGTGGTGATCGCGACGACGCGCTTCCTGGAGGGCGCCTGGGCGGTGATCGTGCTCATCCCGGTGATGATCGTGGTGCTGTTCAGCATCCGGCGCCACTACCGCAGCCTGGCCGAGCAGCTCTCGCTCGCCGACCTGCCGCCGCCGGTGCCGGTGCGGCGTCACACGGTGCTGGTGCTGATCTCCGGCGTCCACCGCGGGGTGATCCCGGCGCTGCAGTACGCGCTCTCGCTCGCACCGGACAACGTGACCGCGGTGTACGTGGACCTCGAGCCGGAGGCGACGGCGAAGCTGAAGGCCAAGTGGGCGCAGTGGGGCAGCGGCATCCCGCTCGTCGTACTGCCCTCGCCCTACCGCTCGCTGCTGCGGCCGCTGCTGGCGTACATCGACGAGGTCGACGCGAAGTACGACGACGACGTGCTGACGATCATCCTGCCGGAGTTCGTGCCGGCCAAGCCCTGGCAGTACCTGCTGCACAACCAGACCGGCCTGGCGATCAAGACCGCGCTGTTCTTCACCAAGGGAAAGGTCGTGACGAGCATCCCGTACCACCTGGACACGTAGCGGCCGGCGGCGCTACCAACGAACGACGCGCAGCAGGGATCGCCTCCTGCTGCGCGTTCTTTGCTCCACCCGCCCGGCGGTCAGGGGTTCTGGTCCATCGAGTCGTCCAGCACGAAGGTGACCAGCATGTTCACCTGATACTCCGAGATGCCGCCGTTCTCGACCGAGAGACGCTGCTCCTTGATCCAGGCCCCCGTCACGTGGCGCAGCGTCTTGTTCGCCCGTGCGATCCCCTGCTGGACCGCGTCCTCGAAGCTCTTCGTCGACGTCGCGCTCAGCTCGATCACCCGTGCAACCGACATGGTGGTGCTCCTTTCGCAGCTCGCTCTGCTGGCCGCCGTCCTCGTCCGACCGTAGGGTGGCGCGCGGGGGTGGTGTGCCGCCCACTGCTGCAAGATGCGTTCCAGCTTGCGGAGCGTCGCGCGGGCTGGCTCCGCAGCGGGCTACTTGTGCAGAACCGCTGCCGGGGCGGTGGTTGCGACCAGCGGATCGGCGTGACGGTGCACGAGCACCCAGGCGCCCTCCTCCTGCGGTAGATCTGGGCGGCGCAGCTCTATCGCGGCAGGCTGCTCCTGCCCGACGATCAGGGGCCGGCTGCGCTCGATCACCGCGGTCGTGGGACAGAGCTTGCGCGCCAGCCCGCCGACGATGGGGCGCATGGAGGAGCGGGCGATCCGCGAGGCGCGCCGCTGGCTCAGCTGGCGAGGGGGGGAAATTCCGTGCGGGCGGGACAGCGGCCCGCGCGGTGGCCGGGTCCATCACGCGCCGCCCGGACGCAGCCGCGCCAGCTCGGCGAGCAGCTGGCCGACGACCGCCGGGTGGTCTGCGCCGTCCATGGTCGTGATCGTGCGCGGCTGGGCGCCCGACAGCAGCGTGATCTCGTAGACGAACTGGTCGGCGCCGGGGGCCTGGTAGCGATCCTCGGCCCGCGCCAGCTCCGGGCTCTCGAGCAGGCTGCGCAGCGCCTCCAGGTCGCCTGCCGCCAGCTGGCCCGCCCGCACCTGCCCGCTGCGGTCCGTCAGCTCGACGCGCCCGTCCGCGTACACCGTCAGCGTCTCGTCCACCCCGGCGATGCCGCCGGACTGGTGCAGCGACACGAGCAGCGGGTCGGCGGCTGTGTCGGCGATGTCGTCCACGGCGATGACCTCCGCCGACCAGGGGCAGTAGCGGTCGGAGGTGATGATCTGCCGCTCGACGTCGGACGGGCGGCCGTCGCACACCTCCATCGCCATGTCGGCGAACTCGACCGACGCCGGGTCGATGTGCCAGGAGTAGCCCTCGTTCACGCCCGGGTCGCCGCGCACGACCACGCCGTTCGGGATGCGCGGCGCCTCCTCGCCGGCGAGCAGCTTGCGGGCGATCTCGATGTCGGCCGGGTCGGTGAGCAGGATCTTGTACGTCTCGGCGCCGGCCACGCGGAAGGTGACGATCACCCCCGCGCCGCGGGCGGGTGGCGCGGCTGGCGAGGGCGCCGGGGCCGGCGTCTCAGTCGCCGGCGGGGCGGAGCGGGCCGGCGCGCCGCAGGCCGCCAGCGCAGCCATCAGGAAGGTGAGCAGAAGTGTTCGAAGCCATCGCATCGGTGTCTAACTTTCTCAGATACCGTGGGGTTGCCCCCACCTGGCGTTTCCACGCCAGTAGGACGGGGGCGCGGGCGCGGAGGTTCCGTGCCGGTATGTGCGATGGCTTCGGCCCCATACAAACGTGTTCGTGGAGGGCTGCAGGTCCTCCACACCTCCCTGTGTGAGCGGGCGGCACGGCGCTCAGTCGAAGGTGATCACTGCCTGGACGGCCTCGTGGGGCCGCTCGTCGAGCAGCGCGAAGAGCGACCCGGCCTCGGCGAACGGCGCGGTGTGGGTGATCAGAGGCCGCAGGTTCAGCCGGCCGTCCGCCACCAGGCCCATGAAGGTCTGCACCAGCCGCAGGGTGTCCCAGCGGTATTTGAGCTGCGGGCTGACGCCGCCGATCTGCGAGCAGACGATGTCGATCCGGTTGTGGTGGAACTCCTCGCCCAGAAACAGGCCGCGCGCCTCGCCTTGGAAGAAGCCCATGGCCACCACGCGCGCCGAGTAGGCGCAGGCGCGCACCGCCTCGTTGAGCGCCGCCGTCGACCCGGACGCCTCGACGCAGATGTCCGCCCCGCGCCCGCCGGTCAGCTCCTTGATCGCCTCGGCCGCGCCGCGCCCGTCGATCACCGTCGGCGTCCCGAGCTCCTGCGCCAGCCGCCGGCGCGACTCGAGCATGTCCACGCCGATCACCCGCGCCCCCGAGAGCCGGGCGAGCTGCGCCACGAGCTGCCCGACGACGCCGAGGCCGAAGACGGCGACGGTCTCGCCCAGGTTGATCTGCGCGTCGAGAATGCCGTTCAGGGCGATCGCGCCGATCTGCGAGAAGATGCCGAGGATCGGGTCCACGTGCGGCGCGAGGATGCGCGACCGGGCGTACTCGGCCGTGACGACCCGGTGGGTGCGGTGGCCCCAGGCGCCGTACACCCGCTGCCCGACGCGCACCTCGCTCACGTCCGCCCCCACCTCGACGATCTCGCCGCACTCCTCGTAGCCCCAGCCGGTGAGCGGGTAGGCCGGGCCCTGGCGCTCGTCGGGCACGAACAGCCGGCGCTCGGCGTCCCAGCGCTTGTGCAGGTAGGGGTTCGTGCCGCGGTAGGCGGTCAGCTCGGTGCCCGCGCTGATTCCGGAGAACAGGGTGCGCAGGCGCACCTCGTGCGCCTCCAGCGGCCGCTCCGGCTCGTCGGCGAAGGTGCAGGTGCGCGGGGCGGAAAAGACTAGCACAGTTCCCATAGTGCCTCCTCTGCTCAGGCTCACGGCTGATCGCGGCGCCCCGCGTGGCCGAAAGACCACGCGAAGTTAAGAATTGCACACACCCGCGGCGCTCCAACCGGGGTATAGTGTCGCAACGAGCTAATCAGAGGTCACAGACAGGATATCCCATGCGAGCCCACATACTGATCATCGATGCCGACACAGCGGCCGCCCGGGTCACAAATGCGATCGTCGCTCGCGATATTCCTGAGGCCGGAGTGTTCGTTGCGACGTCGATCAACCAGGCCTGGCAGTCTCTGGAGAACCAATGGCCGGATATCCTGATTATTGACCCATCGCCGCAGCGCCACAGCGCTGCGGAGCTCATTCGATATGTGAAGGCCAACCGCGCCGAGACGCGCGTGCTGGTCATCGCCTCGGCCCCCACCCCTGGACTCCGCCGCGAGATGGAAGGGCTCGGTGTCGACCAGTACCTCGAGAAGCCGGTGGTGCTGCCGCAGCTCGTCCAGTACGTGCACCTGTTCGCACATCGCGAGCCGAGCGTTTGACAGTTCCTGATGCGCGGTGCTACCATCAACTAAGCGCTGGTCATGCTGGCCGCGCCCGGCTTCGGACGTGCGCATGAGGAGGCCCATGAGTCAGGATGCCACGATTCTGCTGGTCGATGACGAGGCGAATATTCGCCTCACCCTAGGAGTGCTGCTCGAGCGTGCAGGCTACTCCGTCACCGCAGCCGAGAACGGCGAGACGGCCGTCGAGCTGCTCGAACGGCAGACGTTCGACCTGATGGTGGTGGACCTGAAGATGCCGGGTATGGACGGCATGCAGGTGGTTGCCGCAGCCCGCCAACGCCAGCCCGACATGGCCATTATTGTGCTGACCGGCCACGGCTCGCTCGAAACTGCGATCGAGGGGCTCCACCAGGGCGTGTTCGATTATATGCTGAAGACATCCGAGCCGTCGGATGTGGTCGAGCGGGTCCGCGCGGCGCTCGAGGCGCGCGCGCAGGCCCTGCGCCAGCGCACGCTCCTGGATGTCGTCGGGGCGGCGGTGCAGGAGCTGCGCGGCGCGGCGGCGTCCCAAGAGGCCGGGGGCACGGGCCAGGAGGGGCGCCGGGTGATCACAGTCGGCGCGCTGAAGCTCGACGCCTGGCGCCAGGAGGCCACGCTGGGGGGCCGGACGCTGCCGCTGACCCCGACTGAGTTCCGGGTGCTGCTCTGCCTGGCGGAGCACGCCGGCACGATGATGTCCTACTCCCAGCTTGTGCGCTGCGCACAGGGCTACGAGGCCGGCGAGCCCGAGGCGGGGGAGCTGATCAAGCCGCACATCCACCACCTGCGCCAGAAGCTCGAGCCCGACCCAAGCGCGCCGCGCTATATTCTGAACGTCCGCGGCAAAGGCTATCTGCTCTCCCCGGTCGGGGAGTAGCCACTCCGCCGCGGCTGGCGCGCACGGCGCCTGGAGCAGCCTCGCCCATCAGCCTGGGTGGGGCTGCGCGTCTGCCGGCCTTGGGTAAGATCAGACCGCCGTCTGAGCGTTTCACCGAGGTCGGCTCCGTCCAAAGTACGTATACGGGCTGGGTTGCTTACGTATAATGGAGTAGAGCGTACCGGTGCGGCGCTACGGCGCCCACCACAGAAGGTATAGAGCATACAACCCCGGCCCCACAGGGTCGGTGCCAGGAGCGGCACGCCGCCGGGGTTCGGGAGCAGGTGGTAAGGCAGTGGGCACGACGATCTGGAACCGGACACGGCGTGTGCTCCGCCGGGCGATAGCCTCGGCCTGGCGGCGCGCTGCCCGTGCCCTGCCGCTGTACCTGCTCCTGACCGCGTGCCTGCTCGACCCGCTCGCGTGCCTGCTCCACTGCGAGCTCGTGCGCGTGGCCGCGGCGGCGCCCGTGAGCCTCCACGCCGCCGGCGACCACTCGGCGCACAGCCACCACTCGGCGCACAGCCACCACTCGATGCTGCACGCCGGCAGCGCGGAGCAGCCGCGCGAATCGGAGAGCGGCCGGGCGGCCACGGTCGGCTGGCTGTTCCACTGCCAGGTCCACGCGGAGGCGGTCTCCGGTTCTGAGACGCCGGCAGAGTCGCCTGCGCCGCACACCCCCATCGCCGCGGTCTTCGCTCTGCTCGCGTTCGGGGCGATGCTGGTCCGGTGCTGGGCCAAGCGCCCGGTCGTTCATCCCCCGCGGCAGCATTCGCCGCCGCGCCACTTCCCCCCGCCTAAAGCGGCCCCGGCGCGCGCCGGGCTCCTGAGCGCCGCGTAGCGCTCGCCGCGCCCTCGCGCAGCCAAACCACGCCCGAGAACTGTCCGCAAAGCTGCAATCGTCGCGCTCGAACAAGCGCGGGCGATGCGGTGTCGGCTAGTCCTTGCCATACTTCTAACACGAAAGGGGATTACACATGCTTCGGATCGATCATCGCAGCTGGCCGGTCGTCGTACTGGTCGCACTCGTGCTCATGTTCGCCGGCACCGGAACGGCGCTGGCCCACGCTAAGCTGGCATCCTCCGAGCCGGCCGCCGGATCGACGGTAACCACCGCCCCGGAGAGGGTCGTCGCAGTCTTCAGCAACCACGACGCGCTCGTGGCCGAGGGGAGCGTGCTCAAGGTGACGGATGCGTCCGGCGCCACGGTTGACATGGGCGACACCACGCTCGACAGGAGCGACCCGGACCGCAAGACGCTGGTCGTCTCCCTGCGGCCCGGGCTCGCCGACGGGGTCTACACCGTCAGCTGGACGGCCGTGTCGGAGGGCGACGGCAGCGTCGCCGAGGGCAGCTTCACCTTTACGGTGAGCAGCGGTGAGGCCGCCGCATCGGAGGCCGCGCCCGCTGAGGCCGCTGAATCGGAGGCGGCGCCCGCCGCTGCGCCCGCCGCCGCGCCTGAGGCGCCGGCGAACCTGCCGCGCACCGCGGGTGACGAGGGGCTGCCGATCGCCACGCTGGCCAGCGGCGCGCTGCTGCTCGGCCTCGGCCTGGTGGCCCGCCGCCGCGCCCGCCGCTAACGCCGGCTTTCGTTGAAGGGAGCGCGAAGGGCTCCGCCCCTCGTGCTCCCCATACCTGTCCGGCCGCGTGCCGAGCCGCGGCCGGACAGGAAGAGGCCCGGAGCGGCTTCGTTCGCTCTACCCATCCCGTGCGCTTACGCGGGCGCCGTCCGGACTGAGCCGGGCCGGCGCCCGCTGGAGATACTGCAATGATCCGACGCAGCGCCCTTCGCCGGGGCGCCGTGCTGCTCCTGGTGCTGGTGTGCGCCGCCATCCGCGCGCCCGTCGCGCTGGCGCACCCCGAAATTATCTCGACCGACCCTCCAAACGGCGCGCAGCTCGACACCGCGCCGGCGCAGGCGCAGGTGCGCTTCAACGAGCCGGTTGAGGCGGCCTTCTCCAGCCTGCAGGTGTTCAACGCCCAGGGCCAGGCGGTCGACAACGGCGACGGCGCACGCAGCCCCTCCGACCCGACCGTCGTCGCGGTGACGCTCCCGCCGCTCGACCCGGGCGTCTACACCGCGGTGTGGCAGGTGGTCGGCAGCGACGGCCACACCGTGACCGGCAACTTCGTCTTCACGGTGAGCGGCACGGCCCCGCAGCAGCAGACGGGGCCGGCTGCGGCGCCTGAGGCGACGCCGGCTCCGACCCCCGCGCCGCCACAGGCCAGCCCGCCGCCAGTGCGCTCCTCGGAACCGCCGCTGGCGCTGGTGGCGCTCACGCGCGCGCTCATGCTGCTCGGGGCGCTCGCGAGCGTCGGCGGCTGGGTGCTGATGCGCGTGGTCCTGCGGCCGTCGCTGCCCGCGCAGGCCGCCTCGGCCGCGGCGGTCGAGCGCCGCTGGCGCACCGTGAGCGCGGTCGGCCTGGGCACGCTGCTCGCGGCGACGGCCGGGTTCCTGCTGCTGCACACCTACGCGGTCGCCGGGCAGGTGGGCCTCGACCAGATCCGCACGGTGCTGGCCCAGACGCGCCTGGGGCAGGCGCTCGCGGCGCGGATGCTGCTCGCGCTGGCCCTGCTGGCGCTGCCGGCGATCCGCGCGCTGGCCCGCTGGGAGTTCGCGCTGGCGATGCTGCTCGGCGGCGGGCTGCTGCTGACCTTCGCGGTCTCGGGGCACGCAGCCGCCCTGGAGCTCAGCGCCGCGGCGCAGGGGCTCCCGGTCAGCCCGGTGCTGGCCGACTGGGCCCACCTCGCGGCCACGTCGCTCTGGGTCGGCGGGCTGATCCACCTCGCGCTGCTCCTGCCGCCCGCGCTGCGGCCGCTGGACGAGCGAGGGCGCGTGGAGACGCTCGCGCGGGTCATCTCGCGCTTCTCCGCGCTGGCGCTGGGGAGCGTCGTCGTCCTGGCCGCCAGCGGCACCTACACCGCCCTGCAGCACCTCTCGCGCGTGGATCAGCTCTGGACGAGCGCGTACGGCCAGGCGCTGCTGGTCAAGCTGGCGCTGTTCGGCGCCCTGCTGCTGATCGGCGGCTACAACATGTTCCTGGTGCGGCCGCGCTTCAACGCCTGGGCGACCAGGGCCGCCGAGGCGGCGACGGCCGCGCGCTGGAGCCGGCGCTTCCACCGGGCGGTGCGCGGGGAAGTCGTGCTGGCGCTGGTGGTGCTCGGCGCCGCGGGGGTGATCACCAGCGTGGCGCCGCCGGGGGCGCAGGAAGCGGCCAGCGCGGCCGCACCGCAGCCCGGCGCCATCGCGCAGGCCGTGCCGGAGGCCACGCCGCGCCCGACCCGCACCCCCGTGCCGATCGTGCCGTTCGACGAGGAGCAGCCGGCATCCGACCTGCTCGTCGGGCTGGAGGTGCAGCCGGCCGGGATCGGCAAGAATACCCTGCAGGTCAGCGTGCGCAACGCGGAGGGGGAGCCGCTCGACGTGCAGCGCGTCCAGCTCACGCTCAACATGACGACGATGGACATGGGCGAGACCACGGTGATCGCCGAGCCGGAGGGGCCGGGGCGCTACGTCGTGCCGGACCAGTGGCTGAGCATGGTCGGCGACTGGCGCGTCCGGGTGGTCGTCCGGCGCATCGACGCCGACGATGTCGAGGCCATCTTCGTCGTGCCGGTGGGCGGGTAGGCTGGGATGCACCCTCGTCTCGCAGCAACGCTCCCGCTTCTGGTGCGGCTGCTCTGCGCCGGGGCGGCGCTCGCCGGCCTCACGGCGTGCGCCTCGCTCCCGGGCGAGCGGCAGGTGAGGCGCTTCCTCGGCCTGGAGCGGACGTTCGCCCACAACGACCTTCCCGCTCCGCCGACGCCGAGCGCCTATGTCGTCCAGCTCGCCATGAGCCGGACGCAGCGCATCGTGGTGCGCGAGCCGAGCGGGCGCCAGTTCGAGGTCACTGACCCGCGGGCGATCCAGGAGGTGCTGGGCGTGCTGCGCGCGGGTCCGCACCTGGCCGGCGCGCCGGGTGCGGCGGAGCCGGTGAACCGGCTGCAGCTCGAATTCATCATCGGCCCGCCGCCGCGCACCGTGACCGCCCACTACAACGCGGCGAGCGACACGCTCCAGCTCTACAACGTCCCGACCGAGGCGTGGCCGGATCACATCGTGGGGACCTACCCGGTCGCGCCCGGATTCGGCGCGGCGCTGGCCGAGGCGCTGGGGCTCTCGCCCTGACCGGCATCCACATTCAGGACGTGAGTCTTTGCTCAAAGGGGGGATTTCCTGATAACGGGAAATCCCCTTGATTATTGAGGTGTCCGGGTTTATAATTTTCGCCATATCTAAATTATTTGTGCGTTGCCACACAATCTAAAGTGAGGAGCCCATGAAACACCACGTGCGTTTGAGCCGGCGGTCGTTTCTCGGGGGCGTGGGCGCTCTCAGCCTCGCCGGGTGCGCAGCGACCGCGCAGCAGGCGCTGCCGGCGGCCGGAGGGGCGGTGGCGCAGCCGGTGATCGAGCCGATGGCCGGTATGGACCACGGCGGGATCACCAGCAACTTCGGCAACATCGTGAACGGGGACGTCGATCCTGAGGCGATCAACGGCTTCGACCCCAGCGCGCTGCTGACGGACTTCGACTACGGCGAGGTGAGCACGCTCGCGAGCGGCCAGACGCTGCGCGAGTACCGCCTCGACGCCATCGCCAAGACGATCGAGATCGCCCCCGGCATCACCTTCCCGGCCTGGGCCTACAACGGCCGCGTGCCGGGGCCGACGCTGCGAGCCACGCAGGGCGACCGCGTGCGAATCACCTTCACGAACGGCAACGACCACCCGCACTCGATCCACTTCCACGGCATCCACCCGGCCGAGATGGACGGCGTCACGCCGGTGCCGCCCGGCGGCACGTTCGTCTACGAGTTCGACGCCGAGCCGTTCGGCCTGCACGTGTACCACTGCCACACCACCCCGTTCTCGCGCCACATCCACAAGGGGCTCTACGGCCTGTTCATCGTCGACCCGCCGACGCCCCGGCCGCCGGCGCGCGAGCTGGTGATGGTGATGAACGCCTTCGACACCAACTTCGACGCCGAGAACGAGGTCTACGCCGTCAACACGGTCGCCTTCCACTACACCAAGCACCCGATCCCGCTCAGGGCCGGCGAGCTGACGCGCGTCTACCTGGCGAACTTCACCGAGTTCGACCTGATCAACTCGTTCCACATCCACGCCAACCTGTTCCACCTCCTTCGCACCGGGACGAAGCTGGAGCCGGATGAGTACACCGACCTGGTGATGCTGTGCCAGGCCGAGCGCCACATCCTGGAGTTCACCTACCCACGGCCCGGGCAGTTCATGTTCCACGCCCACCAGAGCGAGTTCAACCAGCTGGGCTGGATGGGGATCTTCGACGTGACCGAGGATGGTCTGCCGAGCGAGCCCTTCGCGGCGGCCAGACACCTCGGGCTGTGCCAGCTCAGCTAGAAAGGCGCTGCGATGACCGAGACGACCCTCCCGCCGGGCGGCGAGGCGCGGCGCCTGGGCTGGCACACCGCGCTGCTGGCGCTCCTCCCGCTGCTGCTGCTCGGCGGCCTGCTGGCTGTGCTGGTGCTCACCGGCGCCGGGCTCGGCAGCCGCAGCGCGCCGCCGATCGAGGAGCTGACGATCGACCGCATCACGCTGCCCGCCCGCGACCTGATGGTCGTCGAGGTGACGAACGGCGGCGTGGACCCGGTGACCGTCGCGCAGGTGCTGGTGGACGACGCCTACTGGAGCTTCAGCATCACGCCGGCCCCGGAGATCCCGCGCCTGGGCCGCGCGACAATAACCATCCCCTACCCGTGGGTGCAGGACGAGACGCACGCCATCAGGCTGCTGAGCGCGAACGGCGTCGCGTTCGAGGGCGAGGTCGGCGTGGCGACGCTGACGCCCGGCCCCGACTGGGCGACGGTGTGGCGCTACGCGGTGCTCGGGCTGTACGTCGGCTTCATCCCGGTGGGCCTGGGGCTCATGTGGCACCCGTTCCTGCGGCGGCTCGGCCGCACCGGGATGCAGGCCGTGCTGGCGCTCACGGTTGGGCTGCTGGTGTTTCTGCTGTTCGACACAGTGGCGGAGGCGCTCGAGCTGATCGCGGCGGCGGCGAGCGTCTACGGCGGCGCGCCGCTGGTGTTCCTCGTGGCGCTGCTGGCCTTCCTGGGGCTGATCGCGATCGGGTCGCGTAGGAAAGGGGCGGCGGAGTCGCGCCTCGGCGTGGCCTACCGCGTCGCGCTCGGCATCGGGCTGCACAACCTCGGCGAAGGGCTGGCGATCGGCGCCGCCTTCGCGCTCGGGGAAGCGGCCCTCGGCACCTTCCTGGTGATCGGCTTCACGCTGCACAACATCACCGAGGGTATCGGCATCGCGGCGCCGATCGCCCGCGAGCGCCCGCGGCTGCGGCACTTCGTCGCGCTCGCGGCGCTGGCCGGGCTGCCGGCGGTGCTGGGGGTCTGGATCGGCGGCTTCATCTACAGCAGCCTGGCGGCGGCGATCTTCCTGGCGCTCGGGGCCGGCGCGATCGCCCAGGTGATCTACGAGGTGGGGCGGCTGATCGCCAGGCAGAGCGCCGAGGAGGGCGCGCCGCTGCTGTCGCCGGCGACCTTCGGCGGGCTCGTGGCCGGCATCATCATTATGTATGCCACGGCGCTGATGGTGACGGCGTGAGCCGGGCGGGCTACTCGTGGCCGCGCGCCTGCTGCTCGCGCTGCACCTCCGGCGGCCAGGTGCTCTTGATGTAGGCCAGCACCGCCCAGATCTCGCGGTCGCTCAGCGTGCCGCCGAAGGCGGGCATGCCGTTCGGCCGGCTGACCGGCGAGGTGGCCTGCCCGCCGAACTTGGTCGTGGCGAACAGCGACTCGTCGCTGTGGTGCCAGGTGTGCCCGGTCTCGTCGTGGGGCGGCGCCGGCATGCTCCCGTCAGGGTTCGGCTGCTGCCAGTTGGGCTGCCCCTCGAGGTTCGCGCCGTGGCAGCTGGCGCAGTGGGCCGCGTACACCTCGCGCCCGAGCGCCACCAGCTGCGTATCTGTGGCATCGGCGCCGGACGCGGCGCGCCCGCGCCCGGCCAGGCTCAGAGCGATCACGGCCGCGACGAGCGCCAGGAAGCCGAGAACAAGCCAGATGCGCGCCGCCGGCCCGCGCCCGGCAGGTGTGTGAGCTGTCGTCATCCGTCTATCTCTGGCGCCGCTCTACGCAGCAGGGCCGCCGCAGAGCGGCGGAACTTATAAGGGAAAGGAAGTTTCAGGGGAAGCGAAGCCTCCCCAGACCCCTCCCGGCATGCGCGGGCCAAGCCCACGCCCTGTTACTGATAGGACTTACGCGGTGCAGTCAGAGCGTGCTTGAGGGCGAGAGGGGTTGCGACCCCTCTCGCGCTCTCCCCCGCCGGAAGGGGCTGTGCAGCCCCTTCCGAACCTCCCCGCAAGCGGCGCCATCTCCCGTAGCGCGCCCGTTGTCATGCCTCAGCACACCAGCCGCTCGTCTTAACTGCACTGCCCGTTGCACTCCAGCACACCAGCCGCTCATCTCAGCAACACTGGCGGTTGCATTTCAATACACGAGCCACTCGTGTCAGCCAAACTGGGCATTGAAGTGTATCTATCTGTGCCTGGGCACGGGCATCGGTGGAGGTGGGCATGACAACGGGCAGACGGGCACGGTACGCGTTCCCTTGCGGGTCCAGGGCCGCAGGCCCTGGCGCGGGTGGTGCAGGAGGGCCGGCGCCGGCCCTCCTGCCCGGGTGCAGGGCGGAGCGCCTGCACGAGCGGAGCGCCTGCGGAACACGCCCGGGCACAGGGCGGACCACCACATAACCCCTGTTACTGCTCCACCCAGTCGAGCCCGCCGTGGTCGCCGAGCGGGTCCACCTTGCGCAGATCGCTGCCGTCCGCGTTCAGCACGTAGATCCCGCCCCCGCCCATAACGGCGACCTGCGTCCCGTCGGGCGAGAAGTCCGCCAGCGGCGAGTCCTCCAGGATGCTCGTCAGGCGCCGCAGGCCGCTGCCGTCGACGTTCACGATCCAGATATCCTGCGGCGCGGCGTGCGCGGCCGCCACCGGGGGCGCGAGCGCAGCGAGCAGGCCTTCGGACAGCGACCGGCCGGCGCTGATCGGGAAGCCGCGCTCGTCGGTGGGCGGCCCGCCCGTCGCCGTGAACAGGATCTGGCTTCCGTCCGGCGAGAGGCGCGGCGCGGCCAGCTCCGAGAACCGCGACCAGCCGACCACCTCGCGCTCATCGCTCCCATCCGCCTGCGCCACGTTGAGCGTGAAGGCGGCCAGGTCAGCGTGCCAGCGCAGGAACACCACGCGCTGCCCGTCTCGGGAGAAGCTGAGGTCGTAGACGTTTTCGAACGCGACCTCCCGCGCGCCGGTCTCGGCGTCCACGCGGACCACCTGCAGCACCCGCTCGTTGACGGGCGCGCCCGGCTGCGAGACGATGTCGAAGAACCCGACGTAGATCGCGCGGCCATCGGGCGACCACGCCGGGCGCCCCAGCACCCCTCGCTCCGGCTCCCAGAGCGGCTGCGGCTCCCCTCCCTCGGCATCCATGGCGTAGAGCACCGTCTTCGGCGCCGCCAGCGGGAGCGACGCGTCCTCGGGGAGCGGCCCCTGCGAGGTGGTGACGAACGCGATGCGGCTGCCGTCGGGCGAGAGCTGGGGGAACTGGGCGTACGCGTCATCGGGGAGCCGCGTGACCGGCTGCAGCGCGGCGGTCCCGTCGCTGCGCCAGATCTGCCCGCCGCGTACGAAGAGCAGCGGCGGGAGCGACTCGCCGGTCTCGGCGGCCGGAGTCGCCTGGGGGGCCGCGGCCGTCGCCGTCGGGGCGGCCGTGCCATCTGGCGCCGCCGCAGCCGGCTGGCCGAAGGTGCGCAGGTAGGTGACGACCTGCCAGATCTGCTCTTCGGAGAGGCGGTCCCGCCAGGCCGGCATCGCCGTGCCGGGGTAGCCGTCGCGGATCCACAGGAAGACCTGGCCGTCGGTGTGCTTGCCCGGGAGCATGTGCAGCGTGAGGTCCCCCGGCCGCGGGTTCAGGCCGACCGCGCCGGGCCCGTCGCCCCTGCCGGTTGCGCCGTGGCAGACCGCGCAGTTGGCCTGGTAGATCTGCTCCCCGGCCGCCAGCGTCGCCGCATCGGCGGCGAGCGGGTTGAGCGGGCCGCTCGCCTCGCCCGGGGCGGCGATCGCCAGCTCGAACGGGACGACGACCGGCTCCTGGCCCGCTCTGTCCACGGTGACCTCGACCGTCCAGCGGCCGACCATCGAGAAGTACGGCCCCTCGGCGCGGTAGCGGCCGCGGTCGACCGGCTGGGCCTCGGCCCGGATGTCGCCCATGTCCATCTCGGCCATGCTGAACCGCAGCTGGACGCTCTGCGCCTCGACCGGCTCCCCGGCGGGGGTGCGCAGGTCCACGTCCAGCACTCGGGTGCCGAGCGTGTCGTCGTCGACGCGCAGCGTCACCTGCACGTCGCCCGCCTCAGCCGTCTGCTCGACGCCGGCGTTCGGGCTGCTCCCGCCCGGAAGCGGCAGGCAGCTCGCCAGCGCCACGGCGGTCAGGAGCGCCAGCGCGCGCCGAGCGGGGCCGCGCAGCAGGCGCAGCGGCCAGCCGGTTGACAAGCGGCGAATCATCGTAGGCTCTCCTCCACGGAGAGCGAATTGTAGCACAGCCGGACGCCGTGCGGCCCTACGCGGCGGCCGGCGCGTCCGCGAGGCGCAGCACCTCAGACGTATAGGCCCTGATGCGGTCGCACAGCTGCGGGGTATCCCCCAGCGTCTGCCCGTAGGAGGGGAGCATCCGCACCAGCCGGGCCTGCCACTCCTGAGAGCGCATGTGGTCTGGGAAGCAGCGGCGCATGAGCGTCAGCATGATCGTCACCGCCGTGGAGGCGCCCGGCGAAGCGCCCAGCAGCGCGGCGATGGACCCATCGGCGGCGCTCACCACCTCGGTGCCGAACTCCAGAATGCCGCCGTGCTCGTCGTCGCGCTTGATCACCTGCACGCGCTGCCCGGCGACCTGCAGCTCCCAGTCCTCCATCGCGGCCTGCGGGTAGAACGCGCGCAGCGCCTCCAGGCGGTCCTCGGGCGACTGGACGACCTGCTCGATCAGGTATTTGGTGAGCGGGATGTTGTCCATCCCCGCCGCGAGCATCGGGATGACATTGTTGACCCGCATCGAGAGCGGCAGGTCGAGCACCGAGCCGTGCTTGAGAAACCGGGTGGAGAACCCGGCGTAGGGGCCGAAGAAGAGCGCGCGCCGGCCGTCGATGAAGCGCGTGTCGAGGTGCGGCACCGACATGGGCGGCGACCCGACCGCGGCCTTGCCGTACACCTTGGCGTAGTGGCGCTCGACGATGTCAGGGTTCTTGCAGACCAGCCACTGCCCGCTGACGGGAAAGCCCCCGTAGCCCTGGCCCTCGGGGATGTTCGACTTCAGGAGCAGCGGCAGCGAGCCGCCGCCGGCGCCGATGAACACGAACGACGCGAGCCACTCCCGCTCGTCCCCGCTCGCGCGCTCCCGCGCCCACACCTCCCAGCGCCCGTCCGCACGCCGGCGCAGATCGCGCACCTCGTGGTTGTAGTGGATCGTCACCCCCGGCAGCGTCTGCAGGTGCTGGAACGCCTGGCGGGTGAACGCGCCGAAGTTGACGTCGGTGCCGATGTCCATCCGGGTGGCGGCGCACACCTGCGCCGGGTTGCGGCCGTCCATCACCAGCGGCATCCACTCCGCGAGCTGCCCGCGGTCCTCGGAGTACTGCATGCCGCGGAACAGGTAGGACTCCTGCAGCGCCGCGTAGCGCCTCTGCAGGAAGGCGCGGCCCTCCTGGCCCCAGACGAAGCTCATGTGCGGGATGCGGCGGATGAACGTCTCGGGCGACTGGATGAGGCCGCGCTGCACCAGGTAGGCCCAGAACTGCTTCGAGACCTCGAACGACTCGGCGATCTGCACCGCCTTGGCAGTGTCGATCGTCCCGTCCGCGCGCTCGGGCGTGTAGTTCAGCTCGCAGAACGCCGAGTGGCCCGTCCCGGCGTTGTTCCAGGCGTCCGAGCTCTCCGCCGCGGCGACGTCGAGCCGCTCGACGATGTCGATCGTGAGATCGGGCTGGAGCTCTTTGAGCAGCAGCCCGAGCGTCGCGCTCATGATCCCCGCGCCGATCAGCACCACCGGCGCGCCGCGGCCCAGCGCCACCCCGCTCGTCGAATCGCTCACGCTGTCTCTCCTCCAGCCCGGCAGGCGTTTGCCGGAAGTCTCCCACGCCAGGGGGAGGCGAAGTCTCTTCTGCCGCTCAGCACCGGCTTCGTCGCCGCAGAGCGGCGGAGTAAAAGTCCGTGGAGGGTGTGCCGCCCTCCACACCTCCCCGCGGAAAGCCGTCCTGGCGAGCCTGCGGCCTTCAACACCTCCCCGCAGCAGCGCTCCGCGTAGCGGCGAGGCAAGCGGCGCGGGCGCTACGGATACCGCACCACGCCGGTGCGGTTGCGCTCCACGTAGTCCCAGTCGATCGCGACGCCCAGGCCGTGCCCCTGCGGCACGGGGACGCAGCCGTCCTCGTCGATCGCGTCGAGCGTGTCGCGGTAGCCGTCCAGGTACAGGTTCGGGTCGTGGCTGGCCGGCGCCTTCGGGTGGACGAGCCCCATCTCGTAGTAGTTGGTGTTGCGCACCGCCGCCATGCACTGCCGCTGCGCCGGGCCCGGCCCGTGGAACTCGATGTCGAGCCCGAGCCCCTCGGCGGCGTGCGCCAGCTTCATCACGCCGGTGATGCCGTCGTAGCCGACGTCGCCGCGCAGGAAGTCGGTGGCCTCGGCGAGCGCGAAGTCCACGTGCGGCTCCAGCGTGCGCACGTGCTCAGTCATCAGCAGCGGGGTCTTGATCAGCTGGCGCAGCTTGCGGTGGGCGAACTGCGAGATCCCGCCGTCGCGGTAGGGGTCTTCATACCAGAAGAAGCGCGCCTCGTCGCAGGCCCAGCCCACCTTGAGCGCGTCGCCGAAGGTGATGTACTCGCAGGCAGGGTCGAGCATCAGGTCCATCTCGTCCCCGACGGCGCTGCGCACCGCGAGGACGGTGGCGATCTCCTGCTCGATCGGCGCCTGGCCCCAGCCGTGGATCTTGAACGCCGGGTAGCCCATGGAGCGGCACTGCAGCGCGAAGTCGGCGTAGGCCTCCGGGCTGTCCAGGCCGCCGTTCGTGTCGCCGTGGTAGGTGCTGGCGTAGCAGGGCAGGCGCTCCTTGTAGCCGCCCAGCAGCCGGTAGATCGGCGTCTCGTAGTACTTGCCGGCCAGGTCCCAGAGCGCGATGTCCACCGGCGCCAGGCCGATGCGCGCCACCTGGCGCAGCGCGCGCTTCACGTCGGAGTAGATCCGCTCGCGCTCGAGCGCGTTCTTGCCGATCAGGTAGTGGGCGAACGAGGGCAGGACCGCGTAGTCGGCGGCGCTGCCGCCCGCCCACTCGCCGACGAGCCCCACGTCGGTCAGGATGCGGATGATGTAGCCCGTCTGCGTGACAGTGCCGCCCGGATCGTACACCAGGTTGAAGCCGTTGTAGTCCCTGCCCAAGTCGTGCAGGGTGTAGGTGTAGGTGTGGACCTCGATTCCGGTGATCCGTGGCTCCGCCATCGCGCACCTCGCCTTTCGTCGCTGCCGGCGCTGCCACCCGCGCCCCGGCGGCGCGGCGGCCCCGTGCCCGGCTATCATACCAGAGGCGAGGCGCTGGCCCTCAGCCGACGTGCGCCCGCTCCACGGGCAGCCCGCGCTCTGCGGCCCGTGCCAGCAGCTCGCGTACCTCGTCGTCGCTGATCTGCGAGAAGTCCGCGTACCAGATCCCGACGGCGTAGAACGGGTGGGGCGTGTACGCGCAGACGATCGCGTCCACCTCGCCTTGGAACGAGGCGCAGGTCTCCGGGGCGGCCACCGGCACCGCCACCACCAGCCGCGCCGGCCCCTGCCGGCGGAGCGCGCGCGCCGCAGCCCGCATCGTCGAGCCGGTCGCCAGCCCGTCGTCGACCAGGATGACGGTCCGGCCGCGCACCTCCGGCGCCGGCCGCCCGTCGCGGTAGGCCCGCTCGCGCTCCTCCAGCACCGCTCTCTCGCGCGCCGCCACCGCGTCGATGACGTGGACCGGGATGCGCAGCGGCTCGACGACATCCTCGTTGAGCACGCGCACCCCGCCCGAGGCGATCGCCCCCATCGCCAGCTCCTCGTGGCCCGGCACGCCCAGCTTGCGCACGACGAACACATCGAGCGGCGCGTCCAGCGCCAGCGCCACCTCGTAGGCCACCGGCACCCCGCCGCGCGGCAGCGCGAGCACCAGGACGTCCGGCACGTGGGCGTACTCCATCAGCAGGTCCGCCAGCCGGCGCCCCGCGTCGTGCCGGTCCCGAAATAGCCTCTTCATGGCTCTATCCTTTGCATTGTGCAGTAGCGTGATTCGAGCGCCCCGGCGGATCTTC
>CALJIC010000196.1 GCA_937974195.1 uncultured Roseiflexaceae bacterium
CGGGCGGACGGGCTCCAGCGAGCGCAGCGCCGCCACCGTCGCCCGCAGCTCGTCCAGCTCGCGGCGCAGCGTCTGATCGTGCTCGAGGCGCTGCTCGAGCGCGGCGCGCTCCTCCGCGGTGAGCTGGCCGTCGATATAGGACGACAGCAGCTCCAGGTCATCGTCATTCAGTTGTGGTCCGGATACAAACGCCATTCCAATATCGCTTCAGGGGCCCTGGAGAGCACGAGCCCCTCCAGACCATCCCGCGGCAGGGGCGCATCGCCATACGCCCGCTCGGCAGCAGCAGTGCGCTGCGTGACCCTGTTCGTTTATTTCCTTCTCCGTCGCTCTGCGGCGGAGAAAAAGCTTCCGTGGAGTGAGGCCCCGAGGGCACCCTGCCCTCCACACATTCCTGGCGGACAGCAGCCCGTGAGAGCTTGCGGCTCTCCGCGCCGGGCAGGCCGGGCCGCTTATTGTCCATCACCATGACGGTAGCGAGCCGGCAAGAGTTCCCCGGCGCGCAGCACGTCGCGCAGGCGCGCCCGGCCGCGGCTCAGCCGCGACTTGACCGTGCCGAGATTCGCGCCGGTCACCTGGGCGATCTCCTCGTACGAGAGCCCCTCGATATCGCTGAGAATCACGACTACCCGCTGGTCCTCGGGGAGCGCGGTGAGGCCGTGCTGGATCGCGCCGGCCAGCTCGCGCCGCAGCGCGAAGTCATCGGGGGTCTCGGAGGGATCGGCGACCTGCAGCGGCGACGAATCGTCCTCGTCGTCGGCGGCCTCGAGCGAGACGGCGGCGCGGCGCTTGCGCGAGCGCAGGACATCGTAGCAGGTGTTGGTGGCGATCCGCAGCAGCCAGGAGCGCAGCGACCCGCCGCGGAAGCTGCGGAGGTTGCGGTAGGCCGAGAGGAAGGTATCCTGCTCGGCATCGGCGGCGCTCTCAGCGTCGCCGAGCATGCGGTAGCACAGGTTGTAGACACGCGTCTCGTAGAGGCGTACTAGCGCGTTGAAGCTCTCGACATCGCCGCGCCGGGCCGCCTCCACGAGACGAAGCTCCTCATCGGCCATACACCCACTCTCAGGCCTCGACCGGTCCGCGGCGCATTATATCAGACTGCGGTGCGCCGGAGGAGCCGCAGACTGTTGGCGACGACGATCAGGGTGCTGCCCTCGTGCCCGACCACGCCGAGCGGCAGCGGGACCGCGCCGAACAGCGCCACGGCCACGAGCGTCGCCATCACGGCGGAGGCGAAGACCAGGTTCTGGCGCACGATCGTGCGCGCGCGCCGGGCGAGGCCGAAAGTGCGCGGCAGGCGCCTCAGGTCGTCGCCCATCAGCAGCACGTCGGCGCTCTCCAGCGCCACATCGGCGCCGGCCGCGCCCATCGCCACCCCCAGCGCCGCCGTCGCCAGCGCCGGGGCGTCGTTGACCCCGTCGCCGACCATCGCGACCGGGCCGTAGCGCTCCTGCAGCTCGCGGATCGCCTCGACCTTCTCGTGCGGCAGGAGCCCGGCCCGCACCTCGTCCACGCCGAGCACCCCGCCGATCGCCTCCGCCGCCCGGCGGTTGTCCCCGGTGAGCAGCACGACGCGCTCGATCCCGGCCGCCTTGAGCTGTGCGATCGCCTCGGCCGCCTCGGGGCGCACGGTATCGGCGACGGCCAGCAGCCCGAGCGGCCGCTCGTCGCCGAGCAGCACGACCGTCCGGCCGGCGCGCTCCTCCGCCGCCACCTGCTCGGCCAGCGCCGGCTCGAGCTCGCCGAAGAGCGTCGGCCGCCCGATCCGCAGCCTGCGGCCCGCGACAGTCGCGGCCGCGCCGGCGCCCGGCATGGCCTCGAAGTCGCTCGACTCCGGGATGCTCAGGCCGCGCTCGCGCGCCCCGGCGACGATCGCGCGCGCCAGCGGGTGCTCCGAGAACTGCTCGATCGATGCGGCCAGCGACAGAAGCTCGGACCGGCGATCGTCGTCCGTCGCTCGCGCCGGCGACGCTTCGCCCGCGAGCAGCGGCCTGCAGTCAACCACATCCACGAGCCGCGGCTGGCCGATCGTCACCGTGCCGGTCTTGTCGAAGGCCACCACGCGCACCCGCGCCGCCGTCTCCAGGTGGCGGCCGCCTTTGTACAGCAGGCCGTCGCGCGCCGCGCTCGCCATCGCCGAGAGCAGCGCCGCCGGGATCGAGATCACCAGCGCGCAGGGCGAGGCCACCACCATCAGCGTCATCGCCCGGTAGAGGGTGGTCTGGAAGTCCCAGCCGAGGAACAGCAGCGGGATGGCGATCGCCAGCACGGTCATCGCGACGACCGCGTAGGCGTAGTACTGGCCCACCACCCGGTCGGTGAAATCCTGGCTCTTGGCCTTCTGCTCGCGCGCCTCGCGCACCAGCTGGACGATGCGGGCGATCGTGGAGTCATCGCCGGCCGTGGTGACGCGCACCTGCAGCGCGCCCTGCTGGTTGATCGTGCCGGCGAAGACCTTCGCGCCCGGCCGCTTGTCGACCGGCATGGACTCGCCGGTGATCGACGACTCGTTGACCGACGACTCGCCGCTCGTGACCACGCCGTCCGCCGGCACCTGGGCGCCGGGCCGCACGAGCACCGTGTCGCCGACCTGCAGGTCGTCCACCGGCACGCGCACGAAGACGCCGTCGCGCAGCACCTCCGCCTCCTTCGGCGTCAGGTCGAGCAGCGCGCGTATCGAGGCGTGGGTGCGGCCCATGGCGTAGGTCTCGAGCGTGCCGGAGAGCGAGAACAGGAACATGAGCAGCGCGCCCTCGCGCGGCTGGCCGACGGCCGCAGCCCCCAGGGCGGCGACGATCATCAGGAAGTTGACGTCGAACTGGCGCTGCTTGAGGGCCTTCCAGGCCTCCTGGACGCTGTAGTAGCCGCCGCTCACGTAGGCTATGCCGTACAGCAGCCACACGACCCAGCCCGGCAGCGGGACGAACTCCTCCACCACCCAGGCCACGACGACCGCCACGAGACAGACCACGGTGAGGCGGATCATCCATGGCAGCGCGGCCAGCTCCTCTTCCTCCGGCGTCGTCAGGGCCGGCTGGGCCGGCTGCGCGCGCAGCGTCAGGCCCGCGGCGCGCACGAGCGACTCGATCGCGGCCACATCGGCGCGCCGGCTGTCATAGCGCAGCGTCAGCGAGCGATCATCCTCGTTATAGCGTGCGGACAGCACACCCGGGAAGGTGCGCACCCGCGCGATCAGCGGCTCAACGCTCATAGCAGCTCCGCCTCTCTATACTCCGACAGAAGGCACACGGCCTGGTAAAACGGTCGTGCCGACTGCATAACATCACTGTGTCAACACCCGGCGGTCCTCCGGATCGAGGCGCTCCAGCAGATCCGGCCCGAGACGGGCGAAGATGCGCTGGGCGAACAGCTCCATCCAGATGAACTGCCGCGCGATCAGCACCATATTCGGGTTGGTCGTCACCGTGGCGACGGTCGTGAGGTGCCCGCTGGCGATCAGGAACTCGCGCTCGTCGGCGACGACGATCAGCGTCTCGCGCATCTGGTGCAGCTCGGTCTCGCGCTGCGGGTGGCGGACCACCTGGCCCAGATTGAACTCGGCGCGCCCGGTGAGCATGACACCCAGCCGGACACCGCGCTCGTGCGCGCCCACCAGCAGGTCGTGCAGCTCTTCCACGTCGGCGTCGGTGAGCACCAGCATGAGCTCCTGCTGCGCCCCCGTGATCAGTTCCGCCGCGTGCTGGAGCGCCTCCCTGCGGCCGCTGAAGTTCCACACCCGCCCCTCGTCCCGGCGGCTGTAGAGCGGCGCGAGGCTGGCGCGCAGCTGGGCGGCGCGGGCGCGCGCCTCCTGCTCGTAGCGGTCCAGCAGCGTGTCGGGCGCGACGGGGCGGTAGAGCGCCGCCTTGTCCTCGTAGGTCTTGAGCGCCGCGCCGCGCGCCTCGAGGCGCCCGAGCGCCTCGTAGACCATCGAGCGCGGGATGCCCGCCGCCTTGCTGATCTGGTAGCCGGTCGCCGGGTAGTCGCGCAGCAGCGCCAGGTACACGCGTGACTCGTACTCGGTCATCCCCAGCGCGATGAGCTGGTCGATCAGGTCCATCATTCCACCGCTCCCACAGCCACCTGGCGGGCCGCGCGCCCCGCCGGGCACGTTAGTAGTTTGCTACAGAACCACTACTGCCAGTATACACCCTGGCCGACGAGCTGTCAAGGGTTATTTGCTACGAACTTCCCTTTATAAAGCCAAATATGATATGTTAGACCCATCTAAATCAAAACAACAGCATGCCCTGACGCGGCCAGCAGCGGGCGGCCACTCGTGTGCTATGATGCGCGCGATGAGCACCCTGATCGACGTGCAGACCTGCGTGCGCTGCCCGCAGCTCGTCGCCAGCCGGCGGCAGATCGTCCACGGCTGCGGCGACCCGCGCAGCCGGGTCGTGTTCGTCGGCGAGGCGCCCGGCCACCGCGGAGCCGATCGGACGGGCGTGCCGTTCAGCGGGGACAAGTCGGGCCGAACGCTGCGGCGCATCCTTGTGGCGCTCGGGCTGGCCGCGAGCGAGGACCCAGCCGACGTCGGCGGCCTGCGCTGCTTCATCACGAACGCGGTGCGCTGCTGCCCGCCCGCCAACCGCACGCCGACGCCGCGCGAGATCGCCGCCTGCGCCCCGTTTCTGCAGCGCGAGCTCGACCTGCTCGACCCGCGCGTGATCGTCCCGGTGGGCCGCGTGGCGCTGCGCGAGGTGGGCGTGCGCTACCTGGGGCGCGACCCCGGCCTGATCCGGCCGCTGCACGCGCAGCCGCTCGCCGCCAACGGGCGCGTGATCGTGCCGCTCGTCCACCCGTCGCGCATCTCGCGCGCGCAGATCGCCGCGTTTCTGGAGACGATGCGGGCGGTGCTGGACACGCCCTGATGCGGGAGATCTCAGTCTGGTGGCCCTTGACACCCCCCCTTCGGCGTGCTACAGTTCCCGTTAAGTAAAGATCGAACGACGCTGACGGTGAAGAGTACGCGCCGCGCCGGAAAAGACGCCCCACTCGGGCGTCGCGCAGCGAGCCGAGGAATGGTGGGAGCTCGGCCGGAAGGCAAGCGCGGAAGCCACACCTGAGTCGCCGCCGAACCGAGCTCGCTCGGGTAAGGTGGGCCGGTTGAGTCCCCCGAGATCGGGACGCGCTGTCATAGGCAGCGGCAGAGGTGGGGGCGTCACGCCCCAATCAAGGTGGTACCGCGGAGCCACTCCGTCCTTGAGCCTTCGGGCTCAGGGGCTTTTTTGTTGGGCCAGGAGCGGCGCCCGAGACTCCGTTCGGCGGAGAAAGGAGCAGGCTATGAACTCACGAGACCTACGCGAGCTGTACATCGCATTCTTCGCGGAGCGCGGGCACGCCCGTATCGGCAGCGCGCCGCTGGTCCCCGAGCACGACTCGAGCGTCCTGTTCACCACCGCCGGCATGCACCCGCTGGTGCCATTCCTGCTCGGCGCGCCGCACCCATCCGGACGCAGGCTGGTGAGCGTGCAGCCCTGCCTGCGCACCAACGACATCGAGGAGGTGGGCGACGACCGCCACATGACCTTCTTCGAAATGCTGGGGAACTGGTCGCTCGGCGACTACTGGAAGGACGAGTCGATCCGCATGAGCTACACCTTCCTGGTCGAGCGGCTCGGGCTCGACCCGGCGCGGCTGGCGGTCACGTGCTTCGCCGGCGACGCGGACGCGCCGCGCGACGAGGAGTCGGCGGCGATCTGGCGGGCGCTCGGCATCCCGGAGCAGCGCATCACCTTCCTGCCGAAGGAGGACAACTGGTGGGGCCCGGCCGGCGAGACGGGGCCGTGCGGGCCGGACACCGAGATCTTCTACGACCTCGAGCCCGGCGGGCCGCCCGGCGAGACCCCGGCGAGCAACCCGGCGCGCTTCCGCGAGGTCTGGAACAACGTCTTCATGGAGTACGAGCGCCTGGCGGACGGGAGCTACCGGCGCCTGGAGCAGCGCAACGTCGACACCGGCTTCGGGCTGGAGCGGGTGCTGCCCATCCTGCAGGGCGTCCCCTCGGCGTACGAGACCGACCTGTTCGTGCCGATCGTGGAGGCGATCCGCCGGCTCGCGGCGCGCCACGAGCCCTTCGCCGAGCGGGTGGTGGCCGACCACGTGCGCGCGGCGACGATGCTGCTGGCGGAGGGGGTGCGGCCGGGGCGGACGGACCAGGCATACGTGGCGCGCAGGCTCATCCGGCGCGCGATCCGCTACGGGCGCGAGCTCGGCATCGAGCGGCCGTTCCTGACAGACGTCGCCGAGGCGTTCATCCCGACGCTGAGCGACACGTACCCGGCGCTCGAGCAGCGGCGGGGCGAGGCGCTGGCGCTGCTCGCGGAGGAGGAGGCGCGCTTCGGGCGCACGCTCGCGCGCGGCGAGCGGGAGTTCGAGCGGGCGGCGGCGGAGGCGGCTCGGCGCGGGGAGAGCAGGCTGCCCGGCGCCGAGATCTTCCACCTGTACGAGACCTACGGCTTCCCGGCGGAGCTGACCGCCGAGCTGGCGGCGCGGCGCGGGCTGGAGGTGGACATGGCCGGCTTCGAGGAGGCGTTCGCGCGCCACCAGGAGGAGTCGCGGCGGGGCGCGGCGGGCAGGTTCCGCGGCGGGCTGGCGGAGCGCGCCCCGGAGACCACCAAGCTGCACACCGCGACCCACCTGCTGCACGCGGCGCTGCGGCAGGTGCTGGGGCCGCACGTCGAGCAGCGCGGCTCCAACATCACCACCGAGCGGCTGCGCTTCGACTTCTCGCACGGCGAGCGGCTGACGCCGGAGCAGCTCGCGGCGGTCGAGGCGCTGGTGAACGAGCAGATCGCCGCCGACCTGCCGGTGACGTGCGAGGAGATGAGCCTGCCCGAGGCGCGCGAGCGCGGGGCGCTGGGGCTGTTCGAGGAGCGCTACGGCGAGCGCGTGCGCGTGTACGCGATCGGCGAGTTCAGCGTCGAGGTGTGCGGCGGGCCGCACGTCGAGCGCACCGGCGAGCTCGGGCGCTTCCGGATCGTCAAGGAGGAGTCGGTCGGCGCGGGCGTGCGGCGCGTGCGGGCGGTGTTGGGGTGACGAGGTGACGGGGTGACGGGGTGACAGGGTGACGGCAGCCACCAGATTGTGGGTACACCGCAGGGCCTCCGGCGTCCAAAGGTCACCCCCTCACCCCGTCACCCTGTCACACTTTGACGCTGCAAGTGGCCTGTGCTACGATCTAAACTGCGCCGCAGGGCGGACGTGTGACCTGCGACCTACAGCCTGCGACCCGCCCATGACCCAGATCATCCTGATCTTCCTCACCGCGCTGATCTTCTCGACGCTGAGCGTGCCAGTGGTGCGGCGCGTGGCGCTGCGCGCCGGCGTGGTGGACGTGCCGAACGCGCGCAAGATCCACTCCTCGCCCGTGCCGCTGCTGGGCGGCGCGGCGATCTACGCCGGGTTCATGATCGCGCTGATCGTGCTCGGCGACCGCTTCTACGTCCGCGAGCTGGTCGGCATCCTGCTCGGCGCCACGCTGGTCTCGCTGTTCGGCGTGGCCGACGACCGCTGGGGCGTGCACGCCTACCCCAAGCTCGCCGTCCAGCTGCTGGCCGGCGCGATCCTGATCGTGGGCGGGACGCAGGTGCGGCTGTTCGGCCAGGAGTGGCTGAACTGGGCGATCACGCTCGTGTGGGTGGTGGGCATCAGCAACGCGCTGAACCTGCTCGACAACATGGACGGGCTCTCGGGCGGCGTGACGACCGTGGCGGCCGCATTCTTCCTGCTGCTGGCGGCGATGAGCGGCCAGTACCTGGTCGGCGCGCTGGCGGCGGCGCTGATCGGCGCCTGCATCGGCTTCCTGCGCTACAACCTCAACCCGGCGACGATCTTCATGGGCGACACCGGCGCGCCGTTCCTGGGCTTCCTGCTGGCCGCGCTGGCGATCAAGCTGCGCTTCCCCTCGAACGTGCCGTGGGTGACCTGGCTGGTGCCGGTGTGCGTGCTGGCGCTGCCGATCTTCGACACCTCGCTGGTGTTCTTCTCGCGGCTGCGGCGCGGCAAGAACCCACTCACGACCCCGGGCAAGGACCACGTCTCGCACCGGCTGGTGGCCCTCGGCCTCACGCGGCGCGAGGCGGTGCTCACCTGCTACCTGATCAGCGGCGCCTGCGGGATGGTGGCGGTCTACATCGCGCAGGCCCCCTTCCCCGACGCCTACGTGGCCGCCGGGCTCCTGGCGCTCGCCGGCCTGGCCGGGATCGTGTGGTTCGAGCGGCGGGCGCCGGCGTCCTGATGGGGTGACGGGGTGACCTGGTGACGGGGTGACCTTTGGACGCCGGAGACCCTGCGGTGTACCCACCATCTGGTGGCTGCCGTCACCCCCCTCACCCTGTCACCATGTCACCTGGTCACCCCCTCATCCCGTCACCCCGTCACCTGGTCACCTACGGCGACAGCCGGTGGATATCGCGCGGGAAGAGGGTCGCCTCGCGGACGTTGGGCAGCTCGAGCAGCCGCGACACCCAGCGCTCGAGGCCGATAGCGAACCCGCCGTGGGGCGGCATGCCGAACTTGAAGGCCTGCAGGTAGCCCGCAAAGGGCTCCGGGCTCAGCCCGCGCGCCTCCAGCGCCGCCAGGTAGTCCTCGTAGCGGTGCAGCCGCTGCCCGCCGGTCACCAGCTCCACCCCGCGGAACAGCAGGTCGAAGCTGTTCGAGTAGGCCGGCCGCTGCGGGTCCGGGTGGGTGTAGAACGGCCGCTTGACCATCGGGTAGCCGGTCACGAACAGGAAGTCGCTCCCGTGCTCGCGCCTGGCCCACTCCCCGAGCCAGCGCTCGTGGGCCGGCGACAGGTCGGGCTCGCCGCGGGCGTCCTCGCCGGTCTCGCGGAAGATCAGCTCGAGCGCCTCGCTGAAGTGGATGGCCGGGATCGCGGGCGGGACCTCCGGGAGCTGCGCCTTCAGCAGCGCCAGCTCCGCCTCGCACCGCTCGCGGATCGCCGCCAGCATCCCCCGCAGCACCTCCCCCAGCACCCGCATCACATCGGTGTGGTCGGCGATGAAGCCCAGCTCGACGTCGAGCGAGACGTACTCGTTCAGGTGGCGCGGCGTGTCGTGCGGCTCGGCGCGGAAGACCGGCCCGACCTCGAAGACCCGCTCGAAGACGCCGACCATGATCTGCTTGTAGAACTGCGGGCTCTGGGCCAGGTAGGCGCGCCGCCCGAAGTACTCGACGGCGAAGACGTTGGCGCCGCCCTCGGTGGCGCTCTCGACCAGCTTGGGGGTCTGGATCTCGGTGAAGCCCATGCCGCTCAGCGTCTGGCGGAAGCCGGCCATCGAGGCCGCGCCCAGGCGGAACAGCGCCCGGTGGCGCGGGTGGCGCAGCGCGAGCGGCGCGTAGTCCAGGATCGTCGGCAGCTGGGCCTTGATCGTCGGGCGGAACATGTCGAAGGGCGGCTGCTCGACGACCGGGGACAGCACCTCGACCGCCGGGCCGTGGAGCTCGACGCCGCCCGGCGCCTGCGGCACGGCCACGACGGTGCCCTCGACGGCGAGCACCGTCTCGGCGCGCAGGGCCGCGAGCCGCGCGACGAGCTCCTGGTCCTCCACCACGATCTGCGCCAGGCCGTAGCCGTCGCGCAGGATCAGGAAGCTGACGTTGCTGAGCTGGCGCAGGCGGTGCAGCCAGCCGGCCAGGCGCACGCGCTCGCCGACGTGCGCGCCGATCTCGGTGGTACGGATGCGCTCCATGTGTGACACCTCAACCTTATTGACTGGCGCGGTCGCCCTGCGGGCCGCCCGCGTCAGCGCTCCGCGGGAAGGGCTCCCGGGGAGCCGCCCCCGACCCCGCAGCCGGGTACTGGCGGCGCCCCGCGCCCTTCACGCTTCTCTTCTCGCCGGGAGGTTCGGAGGGCAGGCCCTCCGATATTTTTGCCCCAACAGAAACCCTCCCTCGTCGCGCGGACGAGGGAGGGCGCTCGTGGTGCCACCGCAGCTTCGCCAGCCCGGCGCCTCGCGGGCACGGGCTGGCCTCGAGTGCCCGGTAACGGGGGCGGGCCGGCGAAGCTTACTGGCGGGGCCGCGTTCTTCTTCGCGCTCAGGAGGGTCTTTCACGGGCTGCGGATGCCGCCTTCGCAGCGTGCGGCGGCTCTCTGGGATCCGGCGTGACCCGCTACTCTTCTCCGTCATCGCTTTCGCCCGGGTAGGATACCAGAGCCGGCGCGCGGCGTCAATCCGGCGCCGCTACGCCAGCCTGGTCAGCGCCCAGGCGGCCGCCCACGCCCCAACCAGCAGCGCGCCGAAGCGCAGGTGCAGCTGCGCGGTCTGGCGCAGCACCGGGTGGAGCGCGGCGGGCTCGATCTCGGTCGCCGCGATGCGCACCAGCCGCAGCGCCAGCGGCAGCGT
The DNA here is from genome assembly GCA_937974195.1 of uncultured Roseiflexaceae bacterium. Lineage (GTDB taxonomy): Bacteria > Chloroflexota > Chloroflexia > Chloroflexales > Roseiflexaceae > CALJIC01. Next base: position 10,347 of record CALJIC010000196.1, read on the forward strand.
CAGCAGGCACACCAGCGTCAGCCACGGCGCCGCCCCGAGCGCGACGGCCAGCACCAGCGAGAGGTAGGTCGCGCCGATCAGCAGGGTGTACTCCAGCCGGGCCCCGCTCCGCCCCAGGCGCGCCGCCAGCGTGCGCTTGCCCGCCCGCCGGTCGATCTCCAGGTCGCGCAGGTTATTGGCGTGCAGGATGGCCGCGACCAGAAACCCGACCGGCAGCGACGCCAGCGCCACCTCCGGCGTCACGGCGCGCGCCTGCACGAAGTACGAGCCGACGACCATCACCGGGCCCATGAACAGGAAGACCGCCAGCTCGCCCAGCCCGACGTAGGCCAGCGCGAACGGGCCGGCGGTGTAGAAGAAGCCGACCAGCACGCTGGCCAGCCCGATCCAGAAGATGAACGGCCCGGCGACGCTCGCCAGGTAGAGGCCGATCGCCGAGCCGATGGCGAAGCCCGCCACCCCGCCCGCAAGCACCTGGCGCGGGGTGAGCTCGCCGCGCTGGATCGCCCCGCCGATCCCGATCGTCTGCAGCGCGTCCAGCCCGCTGCGCGCGTCGAAGTAGTCGTTCACCAGGTTGGTCCCGGCGTGGATGAACATCGCGCCGAGCAGCGTCAGCGCCAGCAGGCCCAGGTCGAGCCGCCCGTCCACCGCGGCGATGGCGGCGCCGAGCAGCACCGGGATGGCCGAGGCCGTGAAGCTCCACGGGCGCACGGCGCGGAACCAGATGCCGAAGGTCGACGAGCGGCCGCTGCGCCCCTCCGGTGGCCGCTCGTCGCTCGTGGCGCCCCTCCGCAGCTTCCCCTTCGCTTTCTGATCCGAGGCGACGGCCCACGGCACCAGCGCGTACTCCAGCTCGTCGAGCAGCAGCGTCACCAGCCAGCCGACCAGCGCGACCGCGATCAGCCCGGCGATCATGCGGTCGATCGCGTAGATCTCGTACGACTGCCAGATCAGATGGCCGATGCCCTCGTCGGCGCCGACGAACTCGACGCCGACGATGAGCGTCAGCGCGAAGCCCATGCCGAGCTTGATGCTGGCCATGATCCCCGGCAGGCTGCCCGGCAGCGCCACCGTCCAGAACAGCGCGCCGCGCCCGCCGCCGAAGCTGCGCGCCACCTCGAAGTAGCGCCCGTCCACCTGCATCACGCTCGCCGCGACGTTGAGCACCACCAGGAAGAACACGCTGACGGCGATCGTCGCGACCATGCTGCGCTCGCCGATCCCGAGCACGACGATGATCAGCGGCAGGAGCGCGATCTTGGGGATGGGGTAGATCGCCGCGGCGATCGGGCGCAGCAGGGCGCGCGCGGCCGGGCTGATGCCCATGAGCAGGCCGAGCGCGACCGCTGGGATGCCGCCGAGCGCGAAGCCGAGCCCGACGCGCACCATGCTCACCGTCACGTCGCGCAGCAGCTGCCCGCTCGCCGCCAGCTCGACCAGCGTGACGGACACCTGCGACGGCGGCGGGTAGAAGATGCGGTTCAGCCAGCCGAGCGCCACCGCCGCCTCCCACGCGCCCAGGAGGAGGATCGGCGACAGGAGCGAGAGCAGCCGATCACGCTTCATAGAGCTCTCCCCGTGCGTTCATCTACGCCATCTCCGCGACTCGCGCGCGCTCGACCTCGTCGCGCAGCACCTCCCAGATCGCGCCGTACAGCTCGCTGAAGGCCGGCTCAGCCCGCAGCGCGGCCGCGTCGCGCGGGCGCTCGAACGGCACCGCGAAGCTGGCGAGGATGCGCCCCGGCCGGGCGGACATGACGTACACCCGGTCGCCGAGCGTGATCGCCTCCTCGATGCTGTGGGTCACGAACACGACCGTGCGGGCGTTGCCCTCCCACTGGCGCAGCAGCGTCTGCTGCAGGATCACGCGGGTCTGGGCATCCAGCGCGCCGAAGGGCTCGTCCATCAGCAGCACCTCCGGGTCGTAGGCGAAGGCCCGCGCCAGGCCGACGCGCTGCTGCATCCCGCCCGAGAGCTGCGCCGGGTAGGCGCCCGCGAAGCGCTCCAGCCCGATCTCGGCCACCCAGCGCCGGACGATCTCCCGCCGCTCGCGGGCCGGCACCCCGCGCAGGCGCAGCCCGTAGCCGACGTTCTGCTCGACCGTCATCCACGGGAAGATCCCGGCCCCCTGGAACACCACCCCGACCGTGGGCCGGGCCGGGTCGGCGGCGCGCACCACGGCCGACCCGGAGGTGCTGTGCTCGAGCCCGGCGAGCACGCGCAGCAGCGTGGTCTTGCCGCAGCCGCTCGGCCCGACGATGCAGGCCAGCTCGCCGTCGGCGATCTCGAGCGACAGGCCGTCGAGCGCCTCGACCGGCGCGCCGCGGCCGGTGTAGGTCACGCGCAGGTTCTCGATTGTGATTTTCGGCTCGGGCATGGCTCTTTCCCGCAACACTGCCGTTGAACGTCCCCCGTGGGCCTGAGCGGCGCCCGCAGCGCCCCCACAGGGGTACGGAGTCGCGACACGCTGGACGGGCGCCGGAGGGGTTTGGGATGGCGCGGCACCAGCAACGGGCGCCCCTTTTCCCCGCCGGGCGGGTCACTTCTCCGCGTCGAGCTCCGCCGCCACCTCGGCCGCCAGCTCGGTGTTGACGAACGAGCTGACGTCGAGCAGCTCCTGGTACTCGAGCAGGCCGCGGTCGCGGAAGTACTCCTGGAGCGTCGCCAGGTCCTCGACCGGCACGCTGCCGTTCGGGTTGTACTGCGGCGCGTAGATGCGCTTGAGCACGTCCGCCGGCACCTCGGTGTACTTCTCGATGATCGCCGCGACCTCGTCGGTCATGTAGTCGCCCTGCAGGTCGCGGGCGCCGCGCAGGTAGGCGCGCATGAAGCCGCGCGCCGCCTCCGGCTGCCCGGTGAGCAGCGCGTCGCCCATGTAGACGTAGGTGGCGGTGAAGCCGTCGATGAAGTTGTCCGCCAGCACCGTCACCAGCCCCTTGTCCATGCTGATCGTCGTCAGCGGCTCGGTGAGGATGGCGGCGTCCAGGCTGCCGTTCTCGAGGGCGGCGGGCATGTTCGGGAAGGGCATGGGCACGAACTCGACGTCGTCCATCGTCAGGCCGCCCTGCGCGAGCGCCTGGGCGAGCCAGTACTCGGTGCCGGCGCCGCGGGCGTTGACCGCCACCTTCTTGCCGCGCAGGTCGGCAATGCTGGTGAGCTCGCCGGCGCGCTTGGGGCTGATCACGAGCGGGCTGGAGACCGGCTTGCGCTCGCTGTGGAGCGGCGCGACGATCGTGAACCTGACGCCCCGCTCGGCGGCGTTGAACAGGCCGGCGCCCGCCCCGCCGAGCGAGACGTCGAAGTTGCCGGCCGCCAGCTGCACCACCGCCTCGTTGCCGCTCTGGATGGGCGTCAGCTCGATCGCGATGCCCTCCTCGGCGAAGTAGCCGCGCTCCATGGCGACGTAGAGCGGCGCGAAGATGATGTTCTGCGGGATGTAGCCGGTGCGCAGGGTCACGAGCTCCTGGCTGGGCGCGGCCCCGCCATCCGCGGGCGGCTCCGGCGCCGCCGTGGGCGCGGCCGATGGGGCCTGCGTCCCGCACGCGGCGAGCAGCGCGATCGACAGGGCCAGCGCCGCGAGGCGCCGTGGCCACCGGAGGTGCATCATAGGCTTCACTCCTGTTCGGTATCTGCGGTCTATTGTCCCAATTGTACTAAATTTCACAATAAACTTCAAGCCCCGCGAGTACAACTCCCGCGGGGCTTGCAGCCCGCCACGGACTCGTTTTCGCGGCTCTGCGGCGACAAAGTCGCCGCAGAGCCGCAAGAGAGAAAACTCCGGGGAGGCTGCGCCTCCCCGAGCCCCACTGCCGCCCCCGCAGGGAGGTGTGGAGAGCCGCTCGCCCGCCACAGGCGCTCTGCTCCGCGG
>CALJIC010000197.1 GCA_937974195.1 uncultured Roseiflexaceae bacterium
CCTCCTCAGCGAGGACTTCTCCGCCGGCGCGCTCCCCGCCGGCTGGAGCAACATCGACAACATCACCACCCACGCGTCGCCCCAAGACTGGCGCTTCGACGACCCCGGCAACAATGGCAACCTGACCGGCGGCGCGGGCGGCTTCGCCGTGGCGCACAGCGACTTCTACGGGAGCGGACAGCGCCAGGACATGGAGCTGCGCACCCCCGCCGTCACCCCCGTCGCCGGGCAGATAGTGCTGCTCGAGTTCGACAGCGACTTCCGAGCCGCCCGCAACGAGAAGGCCGACGTCGACGTGAGCCTCGACGGCGGCGCCACCTGGAGCAACGTCTGGCGTCGGACGGAGAGCAGCGCCCGCAGGACCCACGAGCGCGTCGTCCTCGCGCCCGCCGCGAGCGGCCAGCCGATGCTGGTGCGCTTCCGCTACTACGACACCATCTGGGACTGGTGGTGGCAGATCGACAACGTGGTGATCACGTCCCACGTCTGCACGCCGCAGCCCGGCGGCCTGCTCATCGGGCACGTCTACGACGCCAACACCGGCCAGCCGCTCACCGGGGCCACGGTCACCCGCGGCGGGGCGCCCGCCGCGACGGCCACCAGCATCGCCACCCCCGACGACCCCGCCCTCGACGACGGGCTCTACATCATCGCCGCCCCCGCCGGCACGCACGCCTTCACCGCCGCGCTGCCGCCCTACACGAGCGTCACGGCCAGCCTGCCCCTCGCGCTGGGCCAGGTCCTCTGGCACGACTTCCAGCTCCCGGCCGGCTATCTGAGCAGCGACCCGCCGGCCGTCACGCTGGCCGTCGCCGCGGGGCGCACGGCCACCTACCCGCTCACGCTGCGCAACACGGGCGGCGCCGACCTCACCTACACCCTGCAGGAGTTCCCCGGCCCGCAGCCGGCGCCCTCGTACAACGCGCTCGAGGCCCCCGCCTTCGAGGAGCTGCCCGCCATGCCCACCGCGGTCGCGCGCGCGGCGGGCGCCGTGGTGGGCGACAGCTTCTATGTGTTCGGTGGCGAGTACGACTCGGGCATCACTGACCTGGTCCAGCGCTACGACATCGCGACGGGGGCGTGGGACACCACGCCACCGCCGCTGCCGTCCGGCCGCGCGAACCTCTGCGTGGGCGTGATCGGGACGGACATCTACCTCTCCGGCGGGACCCAAACCAACGTCCTTCCCACCAACACGCTGCAGATCTTCCACACCAGCACCGCCACCTGGGAGACGGTCGCCAGCGACCCGCTGCCGATACCGGTCCACGGCCCGCTCTGCGCCGTGCACCAGGGCAAGCTGTACGCGTTCGGCGGCCAGACGCAGACGAACGCGTACAGCAGCGCGGCCTACGTCTACGACCCCGCGGCGCCGGCCGGCGCCCGCTGGTCGCCGCTCGCGCCGATGCCGATCCCGGCCGGCTACGGCGGCGCGGTCACCATCGGCGGGCGGATCTACCTCGCCGGCCTGCGGAACAGCACCGCCGACCTGGCCACCGTCCTGGTCTACGACGTGGCCGGCGATAGCTGGTCGACCCTGCCGGACCTGCGGGTCGCGCGCGGCGGCGCCCGCGTCTGGGCGGTCGACACCACGCTCTACGTGGGCGGTGGCGGCTGGAACGCCTCCCTGGCGTCGGTCGAGGCCTACGACACCGCCGCGGGGGCAAGCGGGAGCTGGCGCGACGCCACCCCGCTGGGCCAGGAGCGCCGCTCCTTCACCGTGGCCAGCGACCCGGCGACCCAGGCGATCTATGTGGCGGGCGGCGTGCGGTCGGTGACTGTGTTTGTCAACCGCGCCGAGAGGCTGCGACCAGCCGCCGATGTGCCGTGGCTGAGCGAGTCGCCGACGAGCGGGGCGGTGGCGGTCGGCACCGCCCAGGTCGTGAGCCTCAGCGTCGACGCCAGCGCGCTCCCGGAGGGGACCTACCACGCGCAGCTCAAGGCGGTCACGGATGCGCCCGAGGCGCTGCGCATCCCGGTGACGCTGGTGGTCGGGCACGCCGGGCTCCAGCTCGCCGCCCCCATCACGGCGCAGACGGACGCGCCCGGCGCGGTGGTGCGCTACAGCCTCACGCTGACCAACACCGGGACCATCACCGACAGCTTCGCGCTGGCCCTCGCCGGCCACAGCTGGCCCACCACGCTCAGCGCGCCGACCCTCGGCCCGCTGGCGCCCGGCGCGGCGGCCACCGCCGAGATCGCGGTGAGCATCCCCGGCGGCGCGCCGGTCGGCGCCGCCGACACCGTCCAGGTCACGGCCACCTCCCTGGCCGACGACGGCCAGATGGGCGCGGCGAGCCTGACGACGACCGCAGGCGCGGTGCGCGGTTTCGCCTTCAGCACCCCCGTCACGACGCAGGCGGCCTGGCCCGGCGCGGTGGTGCGCTACAGCCTCACGCTGACCAACACCGGCAATATCAGCGACAGCTTCTCGCTCGCCGTCACCGGCAACAGTTGGCCCACTACACTTAGCGTATCCGAGGTGGGGCCGCTCGCACCAGGAGCGAGCGCGACTGTCTCCGTCGAGGTGGCCATCCCGCACGATGCGGCGGGCAATGCTACTGTCAGCGTCCTTGTGACGGCCACCGCCACAAGCAACCCGAGCCGCGTTGGCAACCTGACCTTGACGACAGTCGCGGTGCCAATCTACCGCCGCGTTATACCGCTGATGTATGGCTGATCCGCCCGCAAGCTGAGGCGTAGGCGAACCACGACGGCCCTGCTCCCCTGGAAAGGAGCGGGGCCGTCGTGTGAGCGCAGCACACGGCATGCTCACGATGCGGCAGTGGGTAGCTTGCTCCGAACGCTCGCCTGTGTGACAGTCACTGACACATCGCGGATGTAAGCTGTGCGCAGTGCATTCACCGTCACCGGACGAGGAGCTAGCGCATGCGCAAACTAATTGTCAGCAACTTTGTCACCCTCGATGGCTACTACGAAGCGAAGGACAAAACAATCGACGGCCTGTTTGAGTTCTACCACGAAGATTACGCCGGTGACCAGAGCTTCGATTACTACAATACCGAACGGCTGCGGGCTGCAGATACCCTCATCCTGAGTGGTCGCACCTCCTTTTTAGGCAACAAGCAGTATTGGACGTCTGTGTTGAATAACCCGCAAGCCACTCCTATTCGGCGTGAGTTTGCAGAACTGATCAAACGCGTCGATAAACTGGTTGTTTCGGACAAGCTCACCCGTGAGGAGCTCGCCCCGTGGGAGAATACGCACATCGTCAAAGTGGCAGATGCGCCCAAAGCGATCGGTGCACTGAAGCAGCAGGCTGGTAGAGATATCCTGATTCTTCAGGGGCGCGTGCTCTGGAATAGTCTGCTCGCGCATGATCTGGTGGACGAGCTGCATCTGACGACGTTTCCAATCATCGCTGGCGAGGGCATCCCGCTGTTCAACGGTCGCCCGCCCATCTCGCTCAAGCTGATCCACACCCGCCAGTGGCACGGCTCAGGTAATATTCTGGCCTGCTATCAAGTCAGCCGTAGGAAGGCGTAAATAGAACGCCACCTGTCCTACGTTCACGTCGTGTATGCGGGCAATGGAGGAGCACGGATGGCATATAGCGAGACACTCGCACAGCGTGTGCGGGCGATCCTGCTCGAACAGGGCGAGATACGCGAGCAGAAGATGTTCGGCGGATTGACGTTTATGCTGCGCGGCAATATGTGCTGCGGGATCCTCGGCGATGCGTTGATGGTCCGCGTCGGTCCTGAGCAGGTAGCGGCTGCCCTGGCCCACCCACACGCCCGCAGGGCCGACTTCACAGGTCGCCCTATGAAGGGCATGGTGATGGTGGCGCCAGCGGGTGTTGCGACCGACGAGGACCTAGCGGACTGGGTGGGAAAGGGCGTGGCCTTCGCGGCGTCGCTGCCCGCGAAATAGCCGCCATCCTCGAGGCCCGCCTCCGCAGTCCGGTTAAGTGATGGCGTTGGGTATATGGCGGAGAGGTGTGCGGAGGCGGTTCTGAGCCAAGGACATGATGCGCGTTAGGCGCTCCAGGAACTGCTCTTCAGCTCAAGGCTGATCTGATCGGCATCGAGATGTTCGAGGGCGGCGCTCAGCGCCTCCGCACTAAACTCACCGTGGTCACGCACGTCGAGCAGTGCCTTACGCTGGGCATCAAGGACAGCCAATCGCAGCTGCCCCAGGGTTTGCAGTTGGTCGCTCAGTTCTTGGTCCCCATGCGCAAGGTACTCTCGAAAGCGGTGGACCATCTCATCTGGCTCGCTGTCTTCAAGCGCCTCGGCTGCGGCGCTGTTGAGCAGGCGCTTTAGCTGGGCGTGCTCTTCCTCCAGCGCCTTGTGATCGACCCCGGCGGGCCTGAGCACGCGAATAAGCCATGGGAGTGTGCTGCCCTGAAGCAGGAGCGAGCCTACGGCAACGCAGAACGCGATCAAGATCAGCAGGGGGCGGCTGGGCATTGTGGCTGGCAGGGTCTGGGCTGCGGCAAGCGTCACGACGCCGCGCATCCCGGCCCACACAACAATCGCACCCTCGCGCCAGCCGAGCGGCTTCGCCAGAAAATAGTCACCATCGGCCACCATGCGGCGCAGGCGGTTGCGGAAACGCTCGTTCGAGCGAGAGAGGAGCTCCTGGCGGAAGCCAGACGCCTCCTCGCTGTGATTGGACGTGTCTATCGTCGATGCCTCAAGCTGATCCCGAAAGCTTGATATTGCTGCCTTTATGGCGACACTGCGGCGCGATTGTGCCTGCAAACCAGCCAGCAGAGGAGCCACATATGCCGCTCGAACCAGAACCGCCGTCAGAATAGCCAACAGCGCGATCCCGATCGCCAGCTCGATCCCATAGATATCCGCCTGAACAGCCTCGATGATCGAGGTCAGCTCCAGGCCCATAATCAGGAAGACCGCCCCTTCCAGCACCATTTCGATAGTATGCCAGTTCTGCTTATCGGATAAGCGATGCCGTGGCGAGAGGAAGCGCGGCGCACCCTTCCCTGTCACCAGGCCAGCGGCAACGGCGGCCACCAGGCCGGAGGCGCCGAGATGCTCGGCGGGGATCGCCGCAATAAACGGGATGGTAAACGAGATCACCGTGTTAACTGTCGGGTCTGCAACGCGGGCTCGTATCCGGAGATTCAGCGCACCAACCACAACCCCGATCGTCACCGCAACTGCCACCGCATACAGAAAATCCCCAGCCACGCCCCAAACCGATACGGTGGCAGCCATGCCGGCAATCGCAGAGCGCAGCAGCACAAGCGCGGTCGCATCGTTCAGCAGGCTCTCGCCCTCCAGCAGCGCAACCACCCGCGCCGACACCCCGAGCCGTTTCACAATCGAGATTGCCACCGCATCGGTTGGGCTGATAATTGCGCCCAAGGCGATTCCACCGGCCAGCCCGATCTCCGGTATGAGCCAGGAAAAGAGCAGCCCCAGCGCAGCCGAGCTGAGCACCACAAGCACGACCGACAGCCCGCTGATCGCTCGAAAGTCGCGCCGGAACTCCATTGTCGGCATCGAGACCGCCGCCGAGTAGAGCAGGGGCGGCAGCACGCCGGCGAGGATCCACTCTGGTTCAATCTCGACCTCCGGCACAATATGAAGCAGGCTGGCCGCAATACCGGCAATTGTTAACAGCAGCGGAGCAGCAATGCCAAGCCGTGGCCCGATTGCTGTTGCAGCCGCGATACCGAGCAGGCCCAGAACAGCGAGTTCAAACAGATCCAAATCGCGCTCCTTTAATGTTGCGAGTTGGTTGAGGGGGTGGGAGGCCAGCGGCGGCAGGTGAGGAGAGCCGGACGAGACAGGAGTTGCCAAAGCATCACCGTCCCTCTGCTGACTTGCACAAGCCCACAGCACAGGGGGACGCTCCGCCGGCGGAGGAGATCATCGTCAGCCTGTTCCTCATTGTAGACGAGCAGCTTGGCTCGATCAAGAAGCGCTCCGATGCCGGGCTGTACGCGAGTGAGATCGTCACCGTCGGCCTGGTCTTTGCGCTCAAGGGCGGGCGCTATCGCGCCTTCTCTCGCTGGCTGGCGGCCAGCGACCGTGCCTGGCCCCTTCGCTTACCCGACAGCTCTCGCTTGCATCGCCTGCTGCACGGCTAGAGGGCGAGCGGGCCGACGCCTTCCTGGCCGGATCGACCCTTGGGCATAGCATTGCTCACCCCCGACGGCACAGACGCAGCCGGCAGCCGCCCGGCGACAAAGGCCTCTCGAACGGCCGTTGGATTGGGGGTGTCAGCTCGCCTGGCTGCTGAACGACCGCGGCGAGGTGGTCGATGGGGATTGGGACGGCCAGTGCTCCCGGCAACGTGTTCCGCGAGACGGCCTTTCGCGACGATGGGCCGCGCCGATCACGCTCTGCGACCTGGGCTTGCGCGCTAGGGCAAAGCGTCTCGCAATTCTATTGGTGATGGGCAAGCCGTTAGCCCGCAGCCATCAAAGCCAAACCCATCTCTCGGGGTGCTGGCCCGGAAGCGGTTTGCCCAAAGACACTGCCCGTTCATCTCCTCAACCAGGGAGACTACGATGTCGTGGCCCGTGGGTGACCGCGCACCTCAGCATGATAGATCCAGTTGAGCCCCCAGAGCGCGGCGATTAGCAGTGGGCTAAAGACTATGAGCACCCATGTACTGAGCGGATTGGGCTCCTTGACGTAGAGGGACAGCATCCATAGCCCGAACAGTCCGAAAGCTACTCCACCGAGCCACTCCCAACGCCACGCGACCACCAACAGCGCCAGCAGCATAAGCACCGGCATCAGGTGGATCAATAGCGCGCCGATCGTCTGCCAAAAGCCCAAGCCCCTATTGAAGACATCGAAGGCTAAGGGGGCCAGCATCAGACAGAAGAGAACGCCTAGTATCCGTGGCATCCAGAAAAGGAGTCGGCGCGTGACGCGGTGCATTGTGCCGGACAGCCACTCCTCTGTAACGACCTCGACAGCGAGCGCCAACATGAACAGCGCAAGCGTCGGAGCGATCAAGAAGTTGATCCATGTCAGTGGCGCCTGCCAGGCGCTGCCCCAAAAAGCGCGCTCATCGAACATAAGGCGCAGCACGAGGAGCCAGATGACACCCACGCTAATCCGCGATCCCCAGACGATCAGTGGCTTACGATTGAGTTGCATGGTGACACCTCACTATGAGGATGAGAGGAGGTGTCTGCTGTAGAAGAGCGGATGTGCATGAAAGGGAGGCCGACTCCTCCTTGTACGGATAATACGACACTCGCGCACCCGGTTACGGTTGGAGACGGTAACCACAGGGCTCATTTTGTCTACCAGGGCTCTAGAGTGAGGATTCGGTTTATCCGATGCTGTTGCAGCGAACTCAGCTGCTCAGGGTGGCTGGTGGGTCGACGATATTCGGGTGCAGGATCAGATCGTCTGGACGCCGATCGTCACCACCGGCCCGGGGGTGACCAGCTATGCCTGGACGACGCCTGCGACGAGCGGGACCTACTGCCTGCGCATACGCGGGCACGCGCCCGGCTACGCTTCCTCTGACTATAGCGCGATCCGCATCTTCAGCTTGGCCGAGCCCAACACGGCGCCGAGCATCTCGACGATCGCCGACATCACAGTGGCGGTGGGAGAGGCGATTCCGGCGGTCAGCTTCACGGTTGGGATGCGGAGAGCGCGCCGGGCGACCTGAGCGTGAGCGGCAGCTCGTCGAACCAGACCCTGCTGCCAGACGCGGGGATCGCCTTCGGCGGCAGCGGGGCGAACCGCACGGTGGCGCTCACCCCGGCGGCTGGCCAGACCGGCTCCGCCACCGTCACGATCACCGTCTCCGACGGGAACATGAGCGCCAGCACCAGCTTCGTGCTCACGGTGAACGCGCAGCCGGAAGCCGACGGCGGTCAGCTGTTTCTCCCGCTGGTGATCCGCTAACCAAGCGCAACAGCTCCGGCAGCGAGCGTAACCAGGGGGCGGATACGGGCAATTCAGGCCCTTGTCCGCCCTCCTTTGTGTCGTCAGTGCCTCGGAAGACCACACCCTGCGGGTATGGGACGTTGCGAGCGGCGCCTGCCTCGCTATATGGTTCGCTGATTCAAGGCTCAGGTGCTGTGCCCTCCAGGGAGCCGCGTGTCATGGCGGGTGATGAAGGTGGAACCTCCGCTGGCTGCGCCTCGAGCTGTAAGAGCGATGTCGAGGAGGCACCGCACGGAGGTGATTGCCCACAGGATCGGATGACAGAGAGAGCGTTGCTGAACGCGCATGCTATACTCGTCACGACACGCCATCCGCTCCGAGCGTCATGTCAGCAGACCTTCGCAGGAGCTGCGATGACGTGTGGTGTGCTCACTCATGCGCGGACTGCATGGCCGCGGCTGTCAGTTTGGTAGGGCGCCGCTATGACCTTCCTGCCCCCCGACGACCGCGATCGGCTGCTCGCCTCCTTCAGCAGCTGCCGAATATCGACGACCCCGCGACCCGGCGCCAGCTTTTGGACGGCCTCCCAGAAACGCTGCAACAAGCGGTCCCTTACTCGGACATCGCGAGTGACCACCTTGCGGCGATCGTCGATACGCTCGCCAATGAGCGGGCGCGTGCTCCACGTCCTCGAAGGGCACACCAATGCGGTGAATGCGTGTGAGTTCAGCCCGGACGGGCGGCTGCTCACCAGTGCCTCGTATGACCGCACCCTGCGACTGTGGGACGTCGCGACTGGGAGCACGCTCCACGTTCTCGCGGGGCACACCAGAGAAGTGGCGGCGTGTGAGTTCAGCCCGGACGGGCGGCTGCTCACCAGTGCCTCGTATGACCGCA
>CALJIC010000198.1 GCA_937974195.1 uncultured Roseiflexaceae bacterium
CCCGTCACGATTGCCTGGACCTGGCCGAGCGCGTCGCTCACGCCGCGGCCCGCCTCGGCCGTGACCTCGTGGAGCGCCCTGCCCGCCTCGCGGGCCAGCCGCTCGGCCTCCTTGCGCGCCTCCTCCAGGGTCTGCTGGGTCCTGCCGATCGTCCTGCCGAGCTCGCCCCAGAAATCGCTCATCTGCATGCTCCTCGGTGCCTGTCCGCTGGGGGCGAAGGCCCTCCCAGCTCTCCCGGCCCATGGTAGCACGCCCCGGGCACGCCTGCGGCGCCAAGCGACAGCGAGACGCCCGATCCGGTGGCCGCGTCAATGGACTCGCGCCACGGTCTGCGCACCTATCCTAACCCGCTGGCTGGCCTGGAGCTGAGCCGGCAAAACCATGCCTGGGTCGCCGACATCACCCACGTCCGCCTGCCAACCTGTTTCATCTACATGTTCGTGACACTGTACCTGACGTTGATGACCGAGGAGGCGCTGCGCAGTCTTGAACGGCCTGTGCTAGATCGTATGGGAAATCGCCGACGCGCACTCCACCCGATGGCCGCCATCGTTGATATCTGCACCCAGCAATAGAGGGCGCATTTGTGCATCTGCCTTTGTCTATGCTGAGATCTAGCGCCTCTCCTGATAGAGCACACCTCAACTCGGTTGCTCTACTTAATGGCAAGGACGAGCGATGAATACGTCCCGACCTTTGCTTTCATCGATCGATGTGCCCCAAGCCGACGATATTTGGGCCGTTGTCGATGCAGTAGCTGGTGTCCAGGCCGGCCATACCACCGCCGATGGCCTTGCCGCCTATCTCGACGATCGCACGCCGCGCCAGGGTAACTACTATATGCAGGCGGCTCGTATTCTTGGGTTCCTTCGTCCGGATAGGCGCACTGGGGAGCTACGGGTGAGCGCCCTTGGCTCTTTGTTGCTCGAAAGTGACAAGGAACGCCAGCGTGCCCTGCTCCGCCGCGCCGCCCTCGAATGCCCACCGGCACGAGAGCTCTGTTATGCGCTGATCGCTTCGGGCGAGGGCCTTTCCCGCGAGGCGCTTGCAAGCTGGGCACAAGCTCTCGCGCCCCTCGCGCCTTCTACCGCCGCTCGGCGCGCCCAAACGCTCGTCTCCTGGCTTCGTTGCCTCGGAATCGCGTCGTGGCGAGATGGTCAGCTCATCTACCACGGCCCGCCCCTGCCGAAAAAAGAGAGCCCGCCATCGGGCGAGTGATCTCTTCTGCCAAAATATGCGCCCGATGAAGGTGTCCGTTAGAGCGGCGCCCGGTGACTTGACATAGCCTGGCGCGGGCGCTCTCCGCGATGTAGCCGCTTCCCGAAGGGGGCGGGCGAGCGGTCTTGGCCTATTCCCTCGCGGCGCGTGCGACTGTCAGGGAGCGCCGCTCACTGATGTGCTCTCTGACTACGCACCCCAGCCCTCCGGGAAGCGGGCGCGCGGGAAGACCGCCTGGGCCTCGGCGAGGAGCGCCGGCAGCTCCGCCCGCCCGTAGCGCTCGGAGACGTGGATGAGCACCAGCTCGCCGGCGCCGCAGGCGGCGGCCAGCGCGCCGGCCTGCTCTGCCGTCAGGTGGCAGGCGCGGGCCGCGAGCGCGGCGGCGGCGGCGCGATACTGGG
>CALJIC010000199.1 GCA_937974195.1 uncultured Roseiflexaceae bacterium
ACATCGCCGACGCGATCGCCGAGCTCATCGACCGCCGCACACGGTCGCTGGAGCCGTCCACTGAGGTGAGGGGATGACGGGGTGAGGGGGTGAGGGGGTGACGGGGTGAGCGGGTGACCGGGTGACGAGGTGACGTTTGGACACCGGAGACCCTGCGGCCCACCCACAATCCTAGTGGCCGCCATCACCCTGTCACCGTGTCACCGTGTCACCGTGACGGGGTGAGCGGGTGACCGGGTGACGAGGTGACGTTTGGACACCGGAGACCCTGCGGCCCACCCACAATCCTAGTGGCCGCCATCACCCTGTCACCGTGTCACCGTGTCACCGACGGGCCGCCGCCTCATCGAGCAGCGCGCGGTAGGCGTCGAGCGGGTCGCCGGGGTAGGGGGTGTAGCTGCGCACGACCAGCCGCTCCTCGTCGAAGTCCAGCTCGCCCAGCCCGGGCGCCTCGAGCAGGCGGCCGTCCGGCATCGCGAAGGTCGGGCTGCCCGGCACGCGCAGCGTCTCCCAGCCGCGGCGGCTCTCGGCCAGCACCGACCCCTTGTAGCGGCCGCTGTCCCAGTCCTGCTCGAAGCGGGCCAGGTCCAGGCCCACGCCGGCTGCGGCGGCCTCGGCGATCGCCAGGAGCTCGTGGCGCAGCGAGGGGTTGCGCCCCTCGGCGAAGAACGCGTGGCGCAGCACCCAGCTCAGCGCGAAGGCCTGGTCGTGCCCCTGGGCCTGGGCGCACGCGAGGGCCTCGAACGCCGGCCAGAAGGTCGTCGGCCACTCCCAGTCCGGCCGCGGCCAGCGGCGCAGCGGGAGCGACGGGTCGATCCCGGACAGCACCTCGGCCTCGGCGTCCAGCAGCGGCTTCTGCGCCCCCTGTCGGTTGACGTACTCCAGCGCGAGCGCCCGCCAGACGATCCGCACGCGGCCAGCGTACTCCGGCCACACCTGTCGCAGCCGGTGGACCGCCAGGTAGGCGAACGGGCAGTCGATGCTGGAGTAGACCTCGATCGTCGGAAGGTTCATCACGGCCTCCGCCACTCAATCCGTACGACGTGCGCGGCGGGCCCTGGCCCGTGCCCCGGCGGTGAGGTGCGGGAGGCGATTCCTTCCCGCGCAGCGGCGGTGAAAGGGCTCGTGGAGGGCCTGCGGCCCTTCACACATGCGCACCTCACCATGCTACGAGGAAAACGAGATGTTGCAAGACGCGCTGATCCTGGCGGCGGTGCGGACGCCGGTGGCCCGCTACGGGGGCGCCCTGAAGGACGTGCGCCCGGACGACCTGGCCGCCCACGTGCTGCGCGCGCTGATCGACCGCTCCGGCGTCGCCCCGGAGGACATCGCCGACGTCTACCTGGGCTGCGCCAACCAGGCCGGCGAGGATAACCGCAACGTCGCGCGGATGGCGGCGCTCCTCGCCGGCCTGCCGGTCTCCGTGCCGGGCGTGACCGTCAACCGCCTGTGCGGCAGCGGGCTCGAGGCGGTGCACCAGGCCGCCCGCGCGGCGATGCTCGGCGAGGGCGAGCTGTTCATCGCCGGGGGCGTCGAGAGCATGACCCGCGCGCCGTTCGTCTTCGCCAAGAGCGCGGCGGCCTTCGAGCGCCAGCCGCCCCAGGTGTACGACACGACGATCGGCTGGCGCTTCGTCAACCCGCGCATGGAGCAGCTCGGCCACACCCTCGCCCTCGGCGAGACCGCCGAGCTGGTCGCGGAGCGCCACGGGATCACCCGCGAGGAGCAGGACCGCTTCGCGCTCGAGAGCCAGCGGCGGGCTGCGGCCGCGATCGCCGCCGGCCGCTTCGCCGATGAGATCGTCCCGGTGCCGCTTCCCCCAGCCCGCAGGGGCGGGGCGGACGCGCCGAGCGAGTTCGCCGTCGACGAGCACCCGCGCCCCGAGACGACGCTCGAGGCGCTCGCGCGGCTCCGGCCCGTCTTCCGGCCGGGCGGCACGGTGACGGCCGGCAACTCGAGCGGCGTGAACGACGGGGCGGCGGCGCTGCTGATCGGCACCCGCGAGGCCGCCCGGAGGCGCGGGCTCGCGCCGCTGGCGCGCATCGTGAGCATGGCTGTCGCCGGGGTCGACCCGTCCGTCATGGGGCTCGGGCCGATCCCCGCGTCCCGCGCGGCGCTCGCCCGCGCCGGGATCAGCGTCGCGGATCTCGACCTGGTCGAGCTGAACGAGGCGTTCGCGTCCCAGGCGATCGCCTGCATCCGCGAGCTGGGGCTCGACCCGCAGCGGGTCAACGTGAACGGCGGGGCGATCGCCCTCGGCCACCCGCTCGGCGCCTCGGGCGCGCGCATCCTCACCACGCTGGTCCACGAGCTGCGCCGCCGGCGCGGGCGCTACGGGCTCGCGACCATGTGCATCGGCGTCGGCCAGGGCATCGCGACGGTGATCGAGGCGCTGCCGCCCGGCGCGGCTTAGCCCTCCGCCCCCGCCACGCTGACCGTGTCGCCGCGGCGAAGCACGCCGCCCTGCAGCACAGCGGCGTAGACCCCGGCCACGGCCGACATGACGACTCCCGGCGCCAGGGTTGCGCTGGGGGCCGCGCTGTGCCGCGCGAGCGCCCGCAGGATGCCGGGGTCGTGCGGGAGGTCGCCCTGCGGAAGGGTTGTGACCACACACCTGGGGGCGGGGTCGATCAGGTGCAGGCGCACGCCCCCGGCGGCCACGAGCGTCTTCCCGAGCCAGGCGTGCTCGACGAAGCCGCTCAGGCCCGGCTCAGGCGCGATGACGATGTTCGGCCGAAAGCGGCGGGCCTCGAAGCGCCCGGCGGGAGACAGCTCGCGGAGCCGGTCGAGCGTGGCCGTGGTCAGGATGTGGACGGGCGCGTAGTCGAAGAAGGTGCCGGCCGGCGCCGCGAGCGCCATCGGCTCCACCCGGATGACCTCCTCGGCCGCCGGATCGTCGACCGGGGCGCGGTTGGCCTCGCGGGTGGGCGCCGCCGGCGCCTCCCTCGCCAGCATGACCTCGCGGCCGAGCGCGCGGGAGAGGACGCGGTCGACATCCGGCTCCTCGCTGCTCACCACGCCGCCGTCGGGGAGCGTGATCCAGACCGGCGGCAGCGGCTCGTCCGGCGCCGGCGGCGCGGCGAACGCGGCGCGGCACGCGAAGAGCCGGCTCCACTTGCGCGGGTGCTTCGCGCTGGCGACGTGGCCGGTCGCGCGGTCCACCACCGCGTAGGCCCGGTCGCCGAGCAGGCCGCGCGCGCCGACCGCCGTCCCGTTCAGCTCCTCGCCCTGCATCGACTTGACCGGGTAGCGCCACAGCCCGACCACCGCTCCTGCCGTCTCACCGCTCACGTCGGCCATCCTCTTCGTGACACAAGGGGCGCGGCGGCCACGCCACGCACCCGCTGGAGAAATTGGAGAGGCGAAGCCGCCCCAGAAGCTTCCCTTTCCTGCGGCAAAAAAGGGAGGGCCTGCGCCCTCCACACCCTCCGGCAGAAAGCAACCGCGCCGGGCATGCGGCCCTGACTTCCGACGGCGGCGGCGCGTCAGGCGATCTGCCACACGCTTCCGGCGGGCGTCTTGGTGATCTCGATCTGCACCGGGAACAGGTCCTTCAGCTCCTGGATGTGAGTGATCACCAGGATGCGCTTGAACTCGTTCTGCACCGAGGTGATCGCCTCGACCAGCCGCTCGCGGCCGCGGGCGTCCTGCGAGCCGAAGCCCTCGTCGATCACCAGAGTCTCGAGCCGCGCCCCGGCGCGCTTGGCGAGCAGCTTGGCGAGCGCGATGCGGATGGCGAAGTCCAGCCGGAAGGCCTCGCCGCCGCTGTAGGCGTCGTACACACGCGTGCCGAGCCCGTCCGCGATCTTGATCTCCAGCGTCTCGACCGTGTCGCCCTTCTTCGTCGAGGCCTGCGTCTCGAACGTCAGGTGCATCTGGTTGTCGGTCATGCGCGCCAGCAGGCGGTTGGCCTCGCGCTCGATCTCAGGGATGGCGGTCTCGATCAGCATGGCCTGCACGCCCCTCTTGCCGAACGCCTGGGTCAGCTCGTCGAACAGGCTCTTGCGCTCGATCAGCGCGCGCCGCTGCCCCTCCACCTGCAGCAGCTCGGCGGCCGCCTCCTCACTGCGCCGCAGGTCCGCCTGGCGCTCGCCGAGGTCCTTCTGGCGCACGGCCACGGCCTCCTGCAGCCGCCTCAGCTCGGCGGCGGCTTCGTCCCGCTGGCGAATAGCCGGCGCCAGCTGCCGCAGCTCCTCGTCGAGCGAGCGCAGCTCGGCCTCCGCGGCGGCGATCTCGGCCTCGCGCTGCCGCAGGCTCTCCTCATCGCGCGCCAGCCCCTCGCGGTGCTCGGCCAGCCACTCCTCGGCCCGGCTGAGCCGCTGCTGCTGCTCCTCCCAGCCCTGCAGCGCCTCCACCTCGGCCCGGGCGGCGTCGTAGCGCTCGCGCGAGTAGCCGAGCGCCTCCACCTCGGCGTCCAGCCGCGCCAGCTCGGCGCGCGCCTCGTGCGCGAAGTCGCCCTGGGCCAGGCGCGCGGTGAGGGCCGCGGCGAGCTGCTCCTGCTCGTGCATGGCCGGGTCCTCGGCGTCGATCCGCGCGATCTCCTGCTGGGCGCTCTTGATCTTCACCTGGATGTCGTTCTGCTCGGCGGCGCGCTGCTCGAGCGTGGCGATGCGCGCCTCGAGCGCGTTCATCTCGCGCTCCAGCGCGTCCAGCGTGCCGAGGCCGGCGATCTCAGACTCGACCCGCGAGAGCTCCTGCCTGAGCCCGCGCTCGTAGTCGCCCCTGAGCAGCTGCAGCTGCACGTCGTCCAGCAGGCGCTGCTGCTCGGCCTGCTGACGGCGCAGCTCCTCGATCTTGCGCAGCTCGCTCTCCAGCGTGGCCACGCGCGCCGCGACCTCGGCCTTGGCGGCCACGCGCCGCTCGAGCGCGTCGATCTCGGCGCGCAGCGCCTGGGCCTGGGCGTTGACGGACTCCAGCTCGCGCTTGGTCGCGCCGTGCTGCGCCAGCAGATCGCGGCGCTCGCGCTCGTACTCGGCCTCGATGTGCGAGCGGTCGGTCAGCTCGCCGCCGCACAGCGGGCAGGTCTTCAGGTCGCCAGCGAGCATGTCGATCTTCTGGCGGATCTCCTTGCCGCGCGCCTCGATCGTCTTGATCTCGGCGCCGAGGGAGCCGGCACGCTCGACGAGCTCGCGCTCGAGGCGCCGCTGCTCCTCCAGCCGCTGCTCGTCGGCCTCCAGCCGCTGGCGCTCCTTCCGGGCCTGCGCCAGCTCATCGCGCCAGCGCCCCTCGTCCCTGGTCTCCTCGGCGAGCTTGCGGAGCTGCCGCTTGAACTCCTCGCGGCTCGCCACGAGCGAGTCGCGCCGCATCTCGATCTTGCCCTGCAGCTCGGTGCGCTGGCGCATGAGCTCGTTGACCGACCGGATGCGCTCGCGCAGGTCGGCGCGCCGGGCGCGCGCCTGCGCCAGCTCCTCGGCCATCGGGCCGAAGCCGTCCAGCTGGCGGCGCAGCTCCTCGAGGCTCCTCTCGAGCGCGGGGCGCCGCGCCGCCCGCTCGCGGAGGCTGCGCAGCTCGCTCTCGGCCACCCGCAGGTCGGCGCGCAGGCGGGCCTCCTCCTCGCGCAGCGCCTCAAGCTGCGCCGCGCGCCGCTCCTGCAGCGCGTCGTACGCATCGCGCAGCCCCTCCAGCCGCACCCGCTCGGCCTGCGCCGCCTGGAGCCGCGCGGCCCCGGCGAGGATCTCCTCGCGCCGCTCGATGATCTCCAGCGCCCGCGACACGCCGCGCCGCCGCTTCTCGACATCGGCCCGCAGCGCCTCGCAGTCGCTGCGCAGGCGCTCCAGCTGGCGGAGGCGCTCGTCGCGCAGGGCGCGGCGCGCCTCAAGCGCCTGCGCCCGCTCCGCCGCCTGGTCGCGCGCGAGCTGCGCCGCGGCCACCTGCGCCTCGAGCTCGGCCAGCAGCTCCTCGGCGCGCCGCAGCTCGGCGATGTACACCTCGCGCTTCTCCGCCTGCTGGCGCAGCGCGGCCGCGTGGCCCTCCAGGCTCTTCACCTGGCCGTCCAGGCTGCGCGCGCGCTCCTTCGAGCGCGCCTCCAGCTCCTCGTAGGCCTGCAGGCCCAGGATGCCGGCCAGCACCTCCTTGCGGCGCGCCGGCTCCTTGCGGGTGAACTCGTCCGCGTGGCCCTGCCGCAGGTAGGCCGAGTTCGCGAACAGCTCGTAGTCCATCCGCAGCGTGCGGTTGATCGCCTCCTGCGTCTCGCGCACGCCGCTCTCGCCGATCGGCTTCCAGCCCTCGCCGTTGCGCGCCTGAAACTCCAGCCAGGTCTGCCCGACCCGCTTGCCCTT
The DNA here is from genome assembly GCA_937974195.1 of uncultured Roseiflexaceae bacterium. Taxonomy (GTDB): domain Bacteria; phylum Chloroflexota; class Chloroflexia; order Chloroflexales; family Roseiflexaceae; genus CALJIC01. Next base: position 6,279 of record CALJIC010000199.1, read on the forward strand.
GCTGCGCTTGCGGATCACGCGGTAGTCCTGCCCATCCAGCGTGAAGATCAGCTCGACCTCCATGTCGGCGGCGCCCAGGGCGATCAGCTCGTCCGAGCTGAGCCGCGCCTCGCCCCACAGCGCCCAGGTCATGGCATCCAGCAGGGCGGATTTGCCGCTGCCGTTCTCGCCCGCCAGGCAGGCGATGTTGATGCCGTCCAGGTCGAGCGGCGGCAGCCCCTCGCGGTAGCACATGAAGTTGCGGAGCGCGATCTTACGTGGGATCATCGGAGCCTCGCGGAGGTGGGGGCGCGATCCCCCTGTGTAGTAGCACAAGTTTGCGAATGAGACGCTGGCTATTATACGTGCCGCGCGGCGTCGCGGCAAGTGGGTTTGCTCTGCCAGATCCGGCCTGTCCGGACGATCAGATTGCTTGGCAGCCGGCTCGGGCTATACTCGCTCTGCGGGATGTCATCGACAGGAGGCACGCGGTGCGGTCAGAGCGTGCTTCAGGGCGAGAGGGGCCGGTGCCCCTCTCGCGCTCTCCCCCGCCGGAAGGGGCTGTGCAGCCCCTTCCGAACCATC
>CALJIC010000200.1 GCA_937974195.1 uncultured Roseiflexaceae bacterium
TGAGGCGCTCCACGCCGCCCTCGCCGCAGCCGCCGATCTGCTCCCGCCAGCCGTCGCCGTCAAGCTCGGGGCGCGTGGCTGCGCCGTGATCGGCGCGGAGGTGGCGCTGCGGCTGCCGGCGTTCGCGGTGGACGCGCTCGACACCACCGGCTGCGGCGACGCGTTCGCCGCCGGCTTCATCCACGCCACGCTGCGCGGCGCCGGGCGCGAGCCCGCCGCGCTGCTCGCCAACGCGCTCGGCGCGCTGGTCGCCACGCGGCCGGGCGCTGCCAGCGCGCTCCCCAGCCGCGCAGAGATGCGCGCGTTCCTGGCCGACCGGGCCCCCGATCTGCTGCCCCTTGTTGTACCATGAGCGTGATGCGCGCCCGCGCCGCCCGCCGTGACAGGCCGGGTGGCGGGCGCCGCCGCCAGAAGGCGACCACCACATCAACCGTGCTCCGCCGCTCTGCGCGCCAAGGCCGCCAGAGAGCGGCGGAGCGGCGTCTTGAGCAGAAAAGGAGCCAAACGTGGCGACCCCACCCTGGAAGCAGCACCTCGACTCGCTTCAGATCAAGGACCTGAACGAGATCTTTCGCACCTCAAAGCCGGTGATCGGCATGGTCCACTGCTGGCCGCTCCCCGGCGCTCCCGGCTACACCGGCTACGGCATGCAGACGATCATCGACCACGCGCTGCGCGACGCCCACGCGCTGGCCGAAGGCGGCTGCGACGGGCTGATCGTCGAGAACATGTGGGATATCCCATTCCGCGCCGGCCCGAACGTCGCGCCCGAGAGCATCGCCGCCCACGCGGTCGTCGCGCGGGCCGTCAAGGAGGCGATCGACCTCCCGCTGGGCATCAACCTGGTTCACAACGGCGGGGTCGCGCTGCTCGGGATCGCGCTGGCCGCCGGCGCGAGCTTCATCCGCGTCTGCATGTTCACCGGGGCGGGCGTGTGGGATGCCGGCGAGTGGGACGAGGGGTGCGCGGCCGACCTGATGCGCCGGCGCAAGGAGCTGCACGCCGAGCACATCAAGCTGTTCGCCGACGTGGACAAGAAGCACTCGGTGCGCTTCCCCGGCATCGACCTGGCGACGCACATCGAGTGGACGCGCTTCTTCGGCGCCGACGCGCTGATCGTGTCCGGGCGCATGACCGGCGACGCCCCGGATATCGGCAAGGTGCGCGAGGCGAAGGCGATGGCCGGCGACCGCCCGCTCCTGATCGGCAGCGGCGCGGACGAGCGCAACATCGGCGCCTTCATGGAGGTCGCCGACGGGGTGATCGTCGGCTCCAGCATCAAGGAGGACGGGCGCTGCGAGAATCCGGTGGACGTCGAGCGCGTGCGCCGCTTCGTGGCCGCCGCTCGGGCGGGGCGCTAGCGCTACGCGGCCCGGCCGGGGAGCTCCAGGTCCACCGCCACCGGGAGCGACGTCTGCCCCCAGCTGCTGAGGTCCTCGCCGTAGCCGGGCTGGTACTTCTCCAGCACGAGCCGGCGCGCCAGCGAGTCCTCGTCCGGCTCGGCGACGATGCGCCCGCTGCCGGCGAAGGTCTCCCGGCCGATGCGAACGCTGACGGCGGGCGTGCGGCGGAGATTCTTGACCCAGTCCGAGCCGTGGTTGCCGGCGAGCATGTAAAGGGTGCGGCCGTCGAGCGCGAACCAGATCTCGATCGTGTGCGGCCGGCCGCTCACGCGGCCGGTGGTGGTCAGATAGCAGAAGCTCTCGCGGGCGAGCGATGCCAGCTGGTCGACACTCATCTGCTCCTCGCGACAGTGTGCGGATGTGGCGCGGGGTGCCGGCTACGCCGGCACCCCGCGCCACACGTGCGCTTCGGTGGAGAGCGCCTAGACCAGCGCCTTCTCGGTGTCCCGGTCGAAGATGTGCATCCGGTTCATGTTCACCACGACCTCGATCGGCTGGCCGACGCGGGCGCTGGTGCGCGGGTCGAGGCGGGCGACCATCTCCTTGCCGCCGTTCTCGATGAACGCGTACACCTCGCTGCCGAGCGGCTCGACGACGGTCACGTTGGCCTTGAGCTTGGCCGTCTCGTCCACGCCGCGCCGCACGTACTGGGCATCGTGGATATCCTCGGGGCGGATGCCGAAGTACACGTCCTGCCCGATGTAGTTGGCGATCTGGTCGAGCCGCTGCTGCGGCACCGGCAGGTGGAACGGCCCGAAGTCAACCACCACGCCGCCGTCGCTGCGGGCCAGCTTGGCCTCGAAGAAGTTCATCGAGGGCGAGCCGATGAAGCCGGCGACGAACATATTCGCCGGGTGATCGTACAGCGTCTGCGGCGTGTCGAGCTGCTGGAGCACGCCGTCGCGCATCACGGCGATGCGCGTCCCCATCGTCATCGCCTCGGTCTGGTCGTGGGTCACGTAGATGAACGTGGTCTTGAGGCGCTGGTGCAGCTTCGAGATCTCGGCGCGGGTGTCGACGCGCAGCTTGGCGTCCAGGTTCGAGAGCGGCTCGTCCATGAGGAACACCGCCGGGTTGCGCACGATGGCGCGGCCGAGGGCCACGCGCTGGCGCTGGCCGCCGGAGAGCGCCTTCGGCTTGCGGTCCAGCAGGTGGCCGATCTTGAGCATCTCAGCCGCCTCCTTCACGCGCCGGTCGATCTCCTGCTTGGGCGTCTTGCGCAGCTTCAGGCCGAAGGCCATGTTGTCGTACACCGACATGTGCGGGTAGAGCGCGTAGCTCTGGAACACCATGGCGATGTCGCGGTCCTTCGGCGGCACATCGTTGACGATCCGGTCGCCGATGTAGATGTTGCCCTCGCTGATCTCCTCCAGGCCGGCGAGGCAGCGCAGCGCGGTCGTCTTGCCGCAGCCCGAGGGGCCGACGAGCACCAGGAACTCCTGGTCGGCGATGTCCAGGTTGAGATCCTTGAGGGCGGCGAAGTCACCGAAGCGCTTCCAGACGTGCTCGTACTTGATGCTGGCCATTGTGGTCACTCCTTTGTACCTGAGGTGCGGTCCGTTCCGTCACTGCGAGTGGATCGGCGATCCTTCCTACTGGTCGCTGGCGAGTGTGCGCCGGGGCGGACCAGTGGACCTGCGAACCATCAGCCGCGCGTCCAGCGTGACGCGGTGCGGCGTCTCCTTCTTGCCGGTCACGGCGTCGTCGAGCAGCGCGGCCAGCTGCTCGCCGAGCGCGCGGCGCGGCTGGCGCACAGCGGTGAGCGGCGGGTGGGTGTGCGCGGCGAGCGGGGTGTCGTCGAACCCCACCAGCGAGACATCCTGCCCCACGGCCAGGCCGGCGTCGTAGAGCGCGTGCATGGCGCCGAAGGCCAGCTCGTCGCTGCAGGCCAGCACGGCAGTCGGCCGCTCGGCGGCGCTGAGCAGCTCGCTCATCGCCTGGTAGCCGTCCTCCTCCGCGCGCCCGGCCTCGACGATCAGCTGCGGGTCGACCTCGAGCCCGGCGGCCGCCAGCGCGTCGGCGTACCCCTGGTAGCGCGGCTCGCTCTCAGCCAGCTCGGACGGGAGCTGGATCAGGCCGATGCGGCGGTGGCCGAGCCCGAGCAGGTGCCGGGTGGCCATCTCGGCGGCGCTCCGGCTGTCCACCATCGCCGCGCGGCTCTCGCTCCCGGCCGGCGGCGGCCCGGCGCAGACGTGCGGCACCCCGGCCTCCGAGAGGGCGAGCGCCCGCGGATCATCCACCTGCATATCGAGCAGCACCAGGCCGTCCACCCGGCCGGTGCGCGCCAGGCTCAGGCACAGGTCGGCCTCCGGCTGATCCTCGCCCACCGGCGCCACCAGCAGGTAGTAGCCCCGCTGCGCGGCGGCGTCCCCCAGGCCGGCGATCAGCTCGGCCACCACCGGGTCCGCCAGCCGCCCCGCCGGCCCCGAGACCGTCAGCCCGATCGTGTGGCTGCGGCCGCGCAGGCTGCGCGCCGCGTGGCGCGGCTGGTAGTTCAGCTCCGCCACCGCGTCCATCACCCGCCGCCGCGTCTCCTCCGTCACCGTCCCGGTGCCGTTCAGCACGTACGAGACGGTCGTCGTCGAGACGCCGGCATGCTGCGCAACCTCTTTGATGGTGGCCTGCATGGGCGCTTAATCGATTAAGCGGTGAAACGATTAAGCGGGAGTATAGCACCACACGCGCGCGGTGTCAACCACGGGGATTGCGCGCTGGGACCACGTCGCCGCAGGCAGGAAGCGATCCTCAGCGCGCCACGTGCGGCGCTCACCGCGGGCGCCCGAGGCGGCCGAGCAGCCCCGCCAGCCGCTCGCCCCACGTCTGCGGCCTGTCGTCCGCCCGCTCCCAGCTCGCGCCGCGCAGCCGCCCGGTGCGGGTGGCCCGGCCCTCGGCCCGCCTGCCCGCCGCGGCCGCCGGGGCGCCCGCAGGGGCCTGCCGCAGCTCGAACAGCCGCTCGGCGCCGGGCAGCATGCGCAGCTGCGGCAGCGGGACCGGGGTGGTCCCGGCCCGCGCGACCAGCGCCTGGCGCCCCAGAGTGACGGCCAGGTCGACGGGCGCGCCCTGGGCCAGCTCGGCGTAGCAGGCCGCCGAGAAGATCGCCCCGTACTCCGGGGTGAGCGGGCCGGCGAAGGCGATGCTCGCCGGCCGCTGCGCGTCCATCACGATCGAGCCGAGCAGCCCCGGCCCGACGGCGAGGCGCGCGGTGCGCCCCTCCCGCCGGCGCCCGTGCTCCCCGGTGAACGACACCAGCCGCAGCTCCTCGGCGTCCAGCAGCATGTCCGCCAGCTCGCTCGAGTCGACCCCCGAGCCGATCGCGACCTCCAGCCGCTCGTCGCGCGTGAGCAGCACCGGCGCGGCCAGGTGGAGCACGTGAAACCCGCCGGCGGCCAGGGCGCGCTCCAGCGCCGACGGGGTCGCGTCCTCGAGCAGGCGCAGCGCCACCAGCCCTGCGTCGAGCTCCTCGGCCAGCGCCGCCTCCAGCGCCTCCAGCTGCGGCCCCTCGCCGCGCGCCGCGATCGCCAGCACGCGCAGAGGGACGCCGGGGGCGGGCGGCGCGGGGCGCGTGCGCCGGGTGATGCGCACCAGCGGGTAGTCGAGGTGCAGCGCCGGCGCCCAGCGGTGCGCCTTCCCCAGCGTCAGCCACTCCCACGGCAGCGCCGCCAGCTCGTAGGCCGCCAGGTGGAGCCGGATCTGCAGCCGCGCGCCCACCTCCGCGGCCTCGCGCGCCCCGCGCAGCATCAGCTCGCGCAGCTCATCGGTGAAGAGCGCGCGGCCGAGGGTCTGGCCCAGCGTCGTCGGGTCGACGATCGGGACGGGCGCGGCCTCGGGCTCGAACAGCCGGTCGGCGAGCGCCAGCAGCGGCTTGCGGATCTCCACCTCGGCGGCGATCTCCTCGTCGCGCAGGGCCGCGGCGAGCGCGTACACGCCCTCGGAGAGCTGCGGCCCGAGTGTGATCTGCAGCGGGATGACCCTCGGCATGGCGAATCGCTCGTCGCTAGAACGGCTGCGCGCGTCACTCCCCGACGATCACGCGCACCAGGCCGATATCCGGCGCGACCCACACCCCGTGGTCCGACTCATCGCCGTTGCGCCGCCGCCCGCCGACCCACCGGTCGCCGTCGAAGCACCCCTCCTCCACGAGGACGTAGTTCGCCAGGCGCGGCGCCAGGAACTGCTCGCTGAGCTGGGGCGAGGCGATGATGTCGCGCGGGGCCTGCTTGCGGCGGATGCCGAGCCGGAAGCCGGCGCCGCACGCGTAGAACTCGCGCTCGCCGGCGCGGATCAGCATCCCCCGGCCGCGCTCGGAGCGGTCCGGCGGGTGGCGGAAGTCGCGGAAGGCGAAGCCCTGCTCGGCCGAGGCGAACACCGCCAGCGCCTCGTAGTCGCCGAGGTCGAGGTACTGCATGCCCTGGTGCTCCTCCTGCACCACGGCCCACATGCTGCCGCTGCCCTGGTGGGCGAGCACGAGCGGCAGCGCCGCGGCCACGCAGCGGAAGCTGTCGATCAGCCCGCGGCGCTCCGGGTGCGGCTCGCCGTCCGGCCCGAGCAGGCTCTCGATGCCGAACGCCGCGTAGCCGATCGCGCCGTGCTCGGCGATGGCGTAGAACATGTTGCGGGTGTTGGCGCCGCCGGGCATGGACTCCGGCACGAACAGCGGGTTGTCGGGCCGCGCGTAGCCGGCGCAGATCGCGCGGTAGCCGCTGGAGTGCTCGATGTAGATATCGGGCGCGATCAGGTCGAGGTGCGGCGCGGCCCAGCGCCAGACGTCGAGCGCGCTCAGCGTGCCGCCGCCCGACGGGTAGCTGACGCCCGGCGTGCGCCAGCCCATCTCGCCGAGCCAGACGTTGGCGTAGAGCGGGATGTCGTACACCGCCTTGCCGGCCGCCGCGATGTCGTCGATGTAGCGGGCGATGCTGTGCGCGGTCAGCAGCTCGCCGGCCATCGGGCCGAAGAGCTCCGTCCACGAGCCGGACCTCCGGGCGCCGGATGCCCGCCACGCGGCGTGGGCGGCGCTGCCCGCGGCGTTGGCGATCACCTCGACCAGCCCGGCGGGCACCGGCTCCCCGATCTCGCGCTCGGCCGCCGGGCCGTAGTCCCGGTCGCTGCCGAGGATTCCCGGCTCGTTCTCCACCTGCACCGCGATCACCGTGCGCTCGGCGGAGTCGCGCTCCTTGAGGTGGGCCATGAGCGCGCAGAACGCCCGCTTGTCGGCCTCGCGGGTCGCCTCGCAGTGCGAGGAGAGCACCGCGATCGGCGCGCCGCCCGGGGCGATCACCCGCTGGAAGCGGGCCGGGTCGGCCTTCACCCAGGCCGGCGCGTACTTCATCATCCCGTTCTTCCAGGTGCCGAACCACAGCAGCACCAGCCGCAGCCCGCGCTCGCGCGCGCCCTCCAGCAGGAAGTCCACCGAGCTGAAGTCGAACTGCCCCTCGGCCGGCTCCACCTGCTCCCAGTACACCGGAACCTCGGCGGTGTTGGCGTGCATCAGCTCCAGCGCCCGCCAGGCGGTCTCCATGTCCTCGGGCCGGTAGGCGCTCGAGTTGTGGACCTGGCCGCCGAGCGGGAAGAATGGGCGCCCGTCTACCTGGAAGATTCTCTGGGGGTTCATCGGGTTGCTCGCCTCTCCAACATGTGATGGCTACGACGTACGCGGCGGCGGGGCGCGAGCAGGCTTCGCCTCCCCGCGCTCCCTTCCTCCCGCCGCCCTGCGCCAGCACATGGCCACCGAGCGGCGGGCCATGGTGTTTCTGCCTGCGGCCTTCTACCTCCCTACGGGTGAATCAGGACGTGCGCGGCGACGGCGTCGGGGTGGACGAGAGCTCCCCGGAGTCGCGGGCGGCGAGCATGCGCTGGTACTCGGCGAGCGTCCGGCGCGCCACCACCGGCCAGTCGAAGGTGGAGCGCACGATCCGCACGCTCTCCTCGCCCCAGGCCGGCCAGCGCTCGCGGGCGTCCAGCGCCCTGCCGATCTTGTCCGCCAGGTCGCCGGCGTCCCCGGGCCGCACCAGGTAGCCGTTGCGCTCGTCGAAGACCTTGTCCGGGATGCCGCCGGCGGCCGAGGCGACCACCGGCCTGCGGTGGATCATGCCCTCGAGCGTGACCAGGCTCGACCCCTCGTAGAGCGTCGGGTGGACCACCAGGTCCACCTCTTCGTACAGGTTGTGCAGCTCGGCGTCGGACAGGCGCCCGACGAAGGTGACGTGCTCGGCGATCCCTGCCGCGCGTGCCTGCGCCTCGAGCGCCTGGCGCTCCTTGCCCTGGCCCACCAGCAGCCAGCGCCAGCGCGGCGGCAGGCGCCCCCGCAGCCGGGCGAGCGCCTCGATCAGCACGTGGTAGCCCTTGTTGCGCTCCAGCCGGCTCACGCTGAGCAGCACCGGGTCGGCCTGGTCTAGCTGGAAGCGCTCGCGCAGGGCGGCGCGGGTCGCCTCGTTCACCGGCGCGAGGCACTCCTCGGCGTCGATCGCCGACGGGATGACCACCACGCGCGCCGGGTCGACGCCGAGGTAGCGCGGCACATCGTCTTTGGTGCAGGCGTCGGTGGCGATGGCGCGGTCGGCGGTGCGCGTGCCGTAGGAGTAGAGCACCCGGAACGGGGCGTAGGCCAGCCACTTGCGCCAGTCGGGCGTGCGGTACTCCTCGAGGCCGTGCGGGTTGGCGATGAAGGGCACCCGGCGCAGCAGCGGGTCCCGGCTGCGGATCCAGCCGTAGCCCAGCGCGCAGAGCCCCTGGGCGTGGACCACGTCGAAGGCGCCGCGGCGCGCGGCCTCGGCCACCATCAGCCCGAGCCGCCAGGAGTAGTACGGGTAGTTGATCTGCCGCCCGAGGATCGAGTTCGGGCGCAGGTGCGGCGAGGTGTAGTCGTAGCGCAGCGTCACGACGCGCTCGACGCCGGGCAGCACATCGGCGTACGGGTTGTCCGGCGTCGAACGGCCCGCGTCGGAGGGCGAGCGCTCCTGGCTGGCCGCCGGCGGCAGCTCGCTCGTCGGCTCCTGCACGAACAGCGTCACCCGCACGCCGAGCCGGGCCAGGTGGGTGGTGAGATGGAAGACGTGCCGCTCGATCCCGCCGAAGCCGTGCAGCGGGAACACGACGCGGGCGAGCATGGCGACACGCACCGGCTGATCGCCGTTAACGCTCATCGGGTATCTGTGTATCCGGACAGTTGCGCGTATTGTAGCACAGCTAGGCGCGCCGCCGCCGTGAAGGATGCTATAATCCAGGCGATACGCTCCTACGAACAGGTGGCCTATGACGACCGAGACAGCTCCTCGCCGAACGCTCCTCGACCTGCTGGCGCAGGCCGACGCGCCGGATGCTCCGGCGCTGCTGGCGCCGGGGCGCCCGCCCCTCACCTACCGGGGGCTGCGCGCCAGCGTCGAGCGGCTGGCCGGCCAGCTCGCGGCGCTGGGCATTGGCCGGGGCGACCGGGTGGCGATCGCGATGGGCAACGGCCCAGAGATGGTGCAGACGTTTCTCGGCGTCGCCGCCTGCGCCACCGCCGCGCCGCTCAACCCCAAGTACCGCCAGGAGGAGTTCGCCTTCTACTACGAGGACACGCGCGCCGCGGCGCTGATCACGCTGCCGGGCGAGATCGAGGCCGCCCACGCGGCCGCAACGCCCGAGATGGCGATCATCGAGGCCCGCCCCGAGCCGGACGGCACGCTCTCGTTCGCCGCGATCCGGGGCGCCCGCCCGCCGCGCCCCCTCGACACGCCCGGCCCGGACGATGTGGCGATGATCCTGCACACCAGCGGCACCACCAGCCGCCCGAAGCGCGTGCCGCTGCGCCACCGCAACCTGACGGCCTCGGCGCACAACATCGGCCGCACCTACGCGCTCGGCCCGGCCGACACCGCGCTGTGCGTGATGCCGCTCTTCCACATCCACGGCATCGTCGCCACGCTGCTCTCCCCGCTCGCCTCGGGCGGCGCAGTCGTCTGCCCGCCGGGCTTCGACGCGCTGCGCTTCTGGGGCTGGGTGCAGGAGTTCCGCCCGACCTGGTACTCGGCGGTGCCGACGATGCACCAGCTGCTGCTCGCGCGCGCCGAGCGCAACGCCGAGATCATCCGCGCCCACCCGTTCCGCTTCATTCGCTCCAGCTCGGCCTCGCTGCCGCCGGTGGTGATGGAGCGCATGGAGGCGATCTTCGGCGCGCCGGTGCTCGAGTCCTACGGCATGACTGAGGCCAGCCACCAGATGACTTCGAACCCGCTCCCGCCGCTGCCGCGCAAGGCCGGCACCGTCGGCTACGGCTTCGGCGTCGAGGCCGCGATCATGGACGAGTCCGGCGCGCTGCTGCCGCAGGGGAGCATCGGCGAGGTGGTGGTGCGCGGGCCGAACGTGGTCGACGGCTACGAGAACAACCCCGAGGCCAACGCCCAGGCGTTCGTGAATGGCTGGTTCCGCACCGGGGACCAGGGCGTGATCGACGCCGACGGCTACCTCAAGCTCACGGGGCGGCTCAAGGAGCTGATCAACCGCGGCGGCGAGAAGATCTCGCCGCTGGAGATCGACGACGTGCTGCTGCGCCACCCGGCGGTCGCCGAGGCGGTCGCCTTCGCCGCGCCCCACCCGACCTTGGGCGAGGAGGTGCACGCCGCGGTTGTGCTGCGCGCGCCGGTGAGCGAGCGCGAGCTGCGCGAGCACTGCGCCGCCGCGCTGGCCGAGTTCAAGGTCCCGCGCGTGTTCCACGTGCTGGACGAGATCCCGCGCGGCGCGACCGGCAAGCTGCAGCGGATCAATATGGCCCGGCTGCTCGGGCTTAGCACTTAACTACTTCATCATGACACAAGAATCCGCGAACGAAACCTTCTCCCCCTACATGACGTTCACGCGGCAGGAGTGGGCCCGGCTCCGCGGCGGCCTGCCGCTGCCGCTCACCGAGGAGGACCTGCGCCAGCTCCGCAGCCTCGGCGACGAGGTCTCGCTCGAGGACGTGGCCGACGTCTACCTGCCGCTCACGCGCCTGCTCCAGATCTATATCGCCGCCGCCAGGAACCTGGACCAGATGCGCTGCGTGTTCCTCGGCAGGCCCGACGAGCGCATCCCGTACGTGATCGCGATCGCCGGCAGCGTGGCGGTCGGCAAGAGCACGACGGCCCGGCTGCTGCGGGCGCTCCTGTCGCGCGGGCCCGACCGGCCGCACGTGGAGCTCGTCACCACCGACGGGTTCCTGTACCCCAACCGCGTGCTCGAGGAGCGCGGCCTGCTGCACCGCAAAGGGTTCCCCGAGAGCTACAACCGCCAGGCGCTGCTCCAGTTCATGGCCGACGTCAAGTCCGGCCGCCCGGAGATCAAGGTGCCGGTCTACTCGCACCTGATCTACGACGTCGTCCCCGGCGAGTACCAGGTGGTGGACCGCCCGGACATCCTGATCGTCGAGGGGCTCACGATGCTCCAGCGCGGCTCGGACCGCTCGGGCCGGTCTTCCAAGGTGGTCATCTCGGACTTCTTCGACTTCTCGATCTACGTCGACGCCGCCGAGGAGCACCTGGAGCAGTGGTACATCACGCGCTTCCTCAAGCTGCGCGAGACCGCCTTCCGCGACCCGAGCTCGTACTTCCGGCGCTACGCCGATCTGTCGGTCGAAGAGGCGGTGGAGACGGCGCGCACGATCTGGCGCGAGATCAACGGGGCGAACCTGCGCGCCAACATTCTGCCGACGCGCGAGCGCGCGCACCTGATCCTGGAGAAGGGCGAGAACCACTCGCTGCAGCGGGTGTACCTCAGGCGGATCTAGCGGCGCGCACAAGGAAGAGCGGCCACCATGGCCGCGTCAGTCTCTAGAGAGAACGCTATGCGCATCTGTATCGTCGGCGCCGGGGCGACGGGGGGCTTCCTCGGCGCGCGCCTGGCCCTCGCCGGAGAGGAGGTCACGCTGATCGCCCGCGGCGCCCACCTGCAGGCCATCCGCGAGCGCGGCCTGACGCTGCGCGAGGCCGACGGAAGCGAGCGCACCGTGCGCCCCGCGCTCGCCACCGACGACTTCGCCGCCGCCGGCCAGCACGACGTGGTCTTCGTCACCGTCAAGGCCCACCAGCTCCCGGCGGTCGCGCCGGCCATGCGCGCGCTCTACGGCCCCGAGACCGCTGTCGTCACCGCGCAGAACGGCGTGCCCTGGTGGTACTTCTACCGGCACGGCGGCCCGCACGAGGGCCGGCGGATCGAGGCGGTCGACCCGGGCGGGGTGATCGCGGCCAACCTGGAGGTCGAGCGGGTGATCGGCTGCGTGGTCTACCCGGCCACCGAGCTGGACGGCCCGGGCGTCGTGCGGCACATCGAGGGCGAGCGCTTCACGCTCGGCGAGCTGGACGGCGCGCGCACCGAGCGCGTGCAGAAGATCGCCCGCAGCCTCACCGCCGCCGGCCTCAAGGCGCCGGTCCGCCCGCGCATCCGCACCGACCTGTGGGTCAAGCTGTGGGGCAACCTGGCCTTCAACCCGCTCAGCGCGCTCACCCGCGCCACCCTGGTCGAGATATGCCGCCACCCCCAGGCCCGCGCCCAAGTAGCCGCGATGATGGCCGAGGGCCAGGCGATCGCCGAGCGGCTGGGGGTCGAGTTCGGCATCACGATCGAGCAGCGCATCGCCGGCGCCGAGCAGGTGGGCGCCCACAAGACGTCGATGCTGCAGGACATCGAGGCCGGCCGGCCGACCGAGATCGACGCGCTGGTCGGCGCGGTGGTGGAGCTCGGGCAGCTCACCGGCGTGCCGACGCCGCACCTCGACACGGTCTACGCTGCGGTGAAGCTGCTCGAGCAGACGACCCTCGCGCAGCAGGGGCGCTGACCACGCCCCGACCGCTACCTTGGCCCCTCGTAGGTCACGCGGTAGATCGCGTCGAACAAGTCGTCCGAGACGTACAGCGCGCCGTCCGGCCCGACCACCACGTCCACCGGCCGCCCCCACGCGCTGTTGTCCACCAGCCAGCCGGTGATGAAGTCCTCCATGGACACCGGGCGGCCGTCCGCCATACGGATCCGCACCACCTTGTAGCCGGTCTTCTCGGCGCGGTTGAACGAGCCGTGCAGCGCCACCAGCAGGTCGCCCCGGTAGTCGGGCGGGAACTGGTCGCCGTTGTAGAACGTCAGGCCGAGCGGCGCGGAGTGCGCGGGGATCCTGAAGGCCGGCTGGGCGACGCCGTCGCAGGCGTCCGGCCCGCCGAACTCCGGGTCCGGGATGTCGCCGGCGTGGCAGCGCGGCCAGCCGAAGTCCTCGCCGCCGGTGGTGATGTAGATCGCATCGGGCGGGATCTCGTCGCCCATCTCGTCGCGGCCGTTGTTCGTCGCCACCAGCTCGCCGCGCTCGTTCCAGGTGAAATCAACCGCGTTGCGCATGCCGGTCGCGAACAGCTCGGGGTCGCTGCCGTCCACGTTGTAGCGCGTGATCGCCGCCCGCCGCCAGTCGCTCTCGATGCACACGTTGCAGCTCGAGCCGATCGACAGGTACAGCTTGCCGTCCGGCCCGAAGCCGATCGTCTTGGTCCAGTGGTTGCCGCCATACGGCAGGTCGCCGAGCACCGTCTCACGCCGGGTGAAGTAGCCGGTCGGGTCCGGCTCGGTCAGCTTCAGCACGGCGTCCTGCTGGGCCACCCACAGCGCGCCATCGTGGAACTCGATATCGTGGGGCCGCAGGAGCTCGTTGGCCACGATGTCGACCAGATCGGCGCGGCCGTCGCGGTCCTCGTCGGGCAGCGCCACGATCGCGCCGACCCCGGCCTCGGGCACGGCGGCGTACAGCACGCCCTGCGGGCTGAAGGCCATGAAGCGCGTCCGGCCGGGCAGCTTGGCGAACAGCGACACGGCGAAGCCGTCCGGGACGTAGAGCGGGTGCGGCAGCCCTTCCGCCGTTACCGGCGCCAGCGGCGGCGCCTGGCTCGCGCCGAGGGCGGCGGCCCCATCTGTGGAAGAGGGCTCGGAGGAGGCGCCCGGCATCGCGCAGGACGCGAGCAGCAGGGCGAGAAGCGTGCCGAGCTGTACGAAGAAATACCGCCTCATGCTTACTCCAGTTCACATAGCGCTGCGCCGGCGCAGCAGGCAGGCCAGCCCCCAGCCCGCCGCGTTCGCCGCACAGTCGCGCAGCATATCGGGCACGCTCCATTGTATATTGACCAGCGCCGGGTCGCCGCACCGGTCGAGCTCGTAGCGCAGCGCCAGGTACTCCCCGATCTCCCACACGGCCGTGAGGAGCGCCAGCAGCGCGCCGGTGGCGAGCGCCCTGCGGCCAGCCCACCAGCGCACCGCCCGCTGCCAGCCGCGGTCGCCCGCCGGCCGCGCGGCCGCCTCCAGCAGATCGCCCGCCAGCAGTGTGAGCGTCATCGCCGTCGCCGCGTGCGGCAGCGCGTCCAGCCCGAAGCCGGCCAGCGAGAGCTCGCCCAGCGGCCCCTTGTAGATATCGAAGCGCGGGTGCGACGTCAGGTAGCCGAGCGTGAACGGCGCGACATACAGCGCGTAGCGCGGGTTCTGCACGCACACCGCCGCCAGCGCCTCCTGAGCCGCCCGCAGCCCCTCCGCCGCAGAGCCGGCCGGGGGCCGCTGTCTGGACGCGGCCCAACTCAGCAGGCGCAGCGCCTCGGGGAGCAGAAGCGCGGCGCTGTTCAGCGCCAGGTGTGGCGCCCAGGTGGTCGGCATGCGGTAGTGGCGGCGGTTCGCGTCGGCGGTCAGCACCGTTGCGCACCAGAGCCCGTAGCGTAGCAGGTCGGACGGCGTCATCTCGGAGTCCTGTACACGTGTGGTTGCGCGGCGCCGTAGCGGGGGCCTGCCCGCGAATTAGCAACTGCAGTGCCAGGGACGCGGCGCGGCAGCCTCCGGCCCCAGGCCCGGCACGGCGCATGTCAGGCACCACATGTGCTACAGTGACAGGAGCTACGCGGTTGCCGCGGCATCCGCTGCGGGAAGAGCTGGAAGGACCGCGTAGCCGGATGAGAGGCATGCCAGAGCGTACAGTTTTCACCGCGATCACATTCAACTGCTTCGGCGCGCTCGCGCCGGGGACCCGTCGGCGCCTGCAGACCCTGGCGCGCGAGCTCGCCCTGCGCGCGCCCGACCTGATCTGCCTGCAGGAGGTGCAGCTGCACGCGCACCACGCGCTGATCGTGCGCTCGCTGGACACCTACCCGCACACCGCGCACGAGCCGTTCGTCTACGCCCCGAAGGGCGGGCTGCTCACGCTCGCCAGCGCCCCGATCGCCGCCGCCTCGTTCGTCCTCTACCCGGAGCGCGGCCGCTGGTTCGCCCCGACCCTCGCCGACGTCGCGCTGCACAAGGGCATGCTGATCTCGCGCGTCCAGGCCGCGGGCACCCCGGTGGTGGCGATCAACACCCACCTCAGCGCCAACTACCGCGGCGACTGGCGCGAGACGAGCCCGTACGCGCGCACCGAGCGCGCCCAGCTGCGCCAGCTCGCGGAGGTCGTGGCCGCACAGCCGCCCGATGCGATCGTGCTGGTGATGGGGGACTTCAACGTGCCGCGCGGCACCTGGCTGTACGAGGAGTTCCTGGAGCTCAGCGGCCTCACCGACCCGCTGGCCGGCGACGAGCGCCCGACCTACCGGCCGCACTCCGGCATCCCGGCCCGCTACGCCCTGCCGATCGACTGGCTGCTCTACCGCGCCCCACCCCTGCCCGGCCTCGAAGTGAGCGCCGACCTCTGCTTCGACCAGCCGATCCCCTTCGTCGGCAGCGGCAGAGGCTTCCTCTCGGACCACATCGGCGTCCAGATCACGCTCTCCTGGGACACGAGCGATTCCGTGCTACAATGAGCCCGTGCCGGGCTAACCACAGCCGTCTGGAAGTCTTGCCACCGAGCCGGGCAGCGCAAAGGAGCTGAGTTCGTGGAGGACGCGGCTGTCCAGGTCAATGCAGGGGTGGCCGACGCCGAGCTGATCGCTCTGCTGCGTGAGAAGCCCTCGGCGGGCGTCGCCGCGCTGTACGACCGCTACGGCCGTCTGGTGTACGCCGTCGCGCTGCGCATCGTGCGGGACCACGGCGCGGCCGAGGAGATCACCCAGGACGTGTTCCTGCGCTGCTGGCGGGCGATCGACCGCTACCGGCCCGAGCAGGGGAGCCTCGCGGCCTGGCTGCTCTCGATCGCCCACAACCGCGCGATCGACGAGCTGCGCAGCCGGCGCGGCAGGGAGCTGCGCCGCACCAGTGTGGAGGACATCCCAGAGCCGGTTGTGCTCGACCCGGGCTTCGACGCGGCGCTGCTGCGCGGCGACGTGCGCCGGGCGCTGGAGGGGCTGCCCGACAACCAGCGCGAGGTGGTCGAGCTGATCTACTGGAGCGGGCTCACCCGCCGCGAGATCGCCGAGCGGCTCCAGCTCCCGCTCGGCACGGTCCACACCAGGCTGCGCCTAGCGATGGATAAGCTGCGGCAGGCGCTCGGCCGCCTGAGCGACGGCGAATAGAGTCGCGCCGGGCAGCGGTACGTATTACTTAACAGGAGCTGCGCGGTCGTGCCGGCCGGCCTCCTCGCAACCCACTGGCGCGGCGAAGCGGCGGGGAATCGCTGAGGGCGCAGGCGCGCCACGACCAGCACCCTGGAGCGTTGGACGACGACGTGAACAGTCTGTGTGAAGAATATCGGGCGCCGCTGGCGGCGTATGCGCTCGGCGAGCGGGAGCTGGATGCGGCGGCGCGCGAGCATCTTGAGACGTGTGCCGAGTGCCAGCGGGCCTACCGCGAGTACGCTGCGGTGGCGCAGACGCTCCCTTTCACGGCGCCGGAGGCCTCCCCGCCGCCCGAGCTGCGCGACAGGATCATCGCCGCCGTCGCTGCGGAGGCGGAGCCAGCGCCCGAGGCGCCACGGGCGGCCCTTCCGCGCGAGCACAGGGCGCGCCGCCAGGGCTGGGGCCTGTGGACGGCGCTCGCCGCCTCGCTCGTGGCTGCGCTGGCGCTGCTGGGCTGGAACCTCTCGCTGCGCTCCCAGCTCAGTGCCCAGGAGCTTCAGGTAGCCGCCAGCCGCGAGGGGTGGCAGGCCATGATCGCCCTGATGAACGACCCGCAGGTGCGCTCGACGCCGGTCGCCGGCTCGGGCGCCCGCGGTACCTTCTGGATGGCGCCGGGGCAGGAGATCGCCTGCCTGATGGTGCAGGGGATGCCGCCGCTCGCGGAGGGGCAGGTCTACCAGGTCTGGCTGCTGGATGACGGACAGCGCGTCAGCGGCGGGGTCTTCGAGGCGCGTAACGGCAACGGCTGGGTGATCATCCGCCCCGGCAACACGCTCGACCGCTACCGCACGGTGGTCGTCACCGCGGAGCCGCGCGGCGGCAGCCCGGCCCCGACCGGCCCGCAGATAATGGTCGGCGAGCTCAGCCCGGCCCAGTCCTAAGAGGCTTCGCGAAACAAAGCGGCGAGGACGAACATATCGTCCTCGCCATTTCGTGTGCGCCGGGTGGTGATATGTGGAGGAGGAGCGGCGCTAGAGCCTGCGGATTAGCGGCGGGTGATTCGCCGGCGGCTGACCCGCACCGGCACACGGGCCGGCGCCGGGCGCTCAAACATAAACAGAACTAGCGCAACAGCCACGGCAGCGACAAGGATCAACAACAAAACGGACATCTAGGCTCCTCCTTCGATGGTGCTGGGCTGCCACCCGAGCATTCACACTTGGCCGGCAGTATAGCAGCGTCGCGCCTCGCCGTCCATAGGTGAAATATCCCAAACCTCGACAGTACTTAGGGCGTGCGAGCGATGCCGTACCGCCTGTTGCCGGTCTGCGGGCGGCGCCCAAGAGCGTATTATCGCGGGAGCGGTTGCCGCGCCCCGCTCTCTGATGCGCCTATCACGCAGGAGTCGTGCCAGGAAGCACCATCTTCCCATGTGCGAAGCGGGCGGCACGCCCGCGCCACTCCGTCAAATAGAAAGACGTAGGCGGCAGGGCTGCCGCCTACGTCTCGTTCATCGCGATCTGGGCTGCTTGCCGCTTACCGGCGCACGCGAATGGCGCCGTAGTAGCGCGACGTCCAGTAGTCGCCCCAGATGCTCGAGATCTGCACGCCGTAGCGCGGTGTCATAGCGTGCACCATGCGCCCGCCGCCGATGTAGATCGCCACGTGGCTGATCCCGCGCCGGCCGCCGGTGTTGCGGAAGAACATCAGGTCGCCGGGCGCCAGGTTCTCCATCGGCCCGACCGACACGCCGTAGGCGGTGTTGAACTGCGCGGCGGCGGTGCGCGGCAGGTTCACGCCGAACTGGCGGTAGACGTAGGCCACCAGACCGCTGCAGTCGAAGCCGGTGCTGGGCGAGGAGCCGCCCCAGCGGTAGCGGTAGCCGACGAACTGCACCGCGAAGCTGGCCACGTCGCCGCTGGCGGCGATGTTGCGCAGCCCCGCGCCGGCGCCCGGCCGCCCGGCCGAGCCGCTCGGCAGCGGCTGGAAGTCCTTGCTCACCGGCACGCGCCGCGCCACGTGCGCCGTGACGTTCAGCAGGTCGCTGAACACCCACGCCTTCGTGCCGTCCGCCAGCCGGATCTGGAACCAGTCCTTGTTCTTGCCGATCAGGTCGACCCAGGTGCCCGCGTTGATCTGCCCGATCTTGGCGTAGCGCGAGTCCGGGCCCTTGCGCAGGTTCACCTGGTTCTCGGTGATCATGCCGACCAGCGCCGGGTTGGGGTCGGGGATCGTCTCGGCCACCAGCAGCCGCTTGACGACGCTCTCCTCGACGTTCAGGAACTCGCCCTTGACCCACCCCTCGCCGCCGCCGGGGACGCCGACGTGGAACCAGTCCTGGTAGATCTCGAGCAGCTCGAGCTGCGTGTTCGCGTTGAGCTTCGTCATGGGCACGTAGTTGGTGCCCGGCCCGTCGCGCAGCAGCAGGCCGTCCTCGCGCACGGTCGCGATCTTCGGCGGCGGCGGCGGCGGTATGGCGCTGTCCTGCACTTCGAACAGCGTGTAGACGGCCGCCTGGGGAATATCGAGCAGCTCGCCGGCCACCCAGTACACCGGGCCATCGACGCGCTCGCGGATCTGGAACCAGTCGCCGCGCCGGCCGATCACCTGCACCGGCGTGCCGAGCGACATCCGCCCGACCGCGTCGTACTCGGTGCCGGGGCCGCTGCGCAGGAACACGCGCTCGCCCGCGATCGTCGCCGGCACCACCACCGGCGCCAGCGCAGCGGTCCGTGAGACCAGCGACAGCGGCACCGGCAGGTCGGCCGTTTCCTCGAGCGGCGCGTCGCCGACCACCCCCTCCGTATCAAGGGTGAGCGGCGCGAGCGGCACAGTGAAGTCCCCAGGAGTATCAGCCTGAGGCGCCCGGTTGTTGGCGGGCAGCAGCAGGCCAGGCTGGAGTTGGCTGAGTGCGACGGCCAGCGGCAGGACGGCGGCGACAATCGCGTGGATCAGGAGGCGGGCGGGGAGCCGGGAGATGGTCTGCTTCGGAGTGCCGAACAGTCCGTGAACGTGCATCCATTGCACATCGAACGCGTGGGCTGCCTGTCTACGACGGTGACGTTGGCGGCTTGCCCGACGTTGCAGAGCGTCCAGGTCTCCCGTGCTTAAATGCGCCAGAGGCCGATGACTCTGCTCGATCATGGAGCAACTCCTCGCTGTTTGGCCCGCGGCACAAACGACCCCGGCCGCACCACGGTAGGAGCGACAGGTGTGCTACAGGGCAGATGTGTGAGGTTGAGCATGACGCGCGCGACTATACCACGGGTCTTCAAAGTGTGCAAACGCGAGCACCCCCGTTGGCGCCACGCGTCACGAGCCCTCTTCCAGATCAGCTGTGACGTCAATAAACGCGATATTAATTTATTTCAGGATATTTGTCAACTTCTCCAAGATCAGCCCTTGATGAAGCGGAATCTGTCGGAGACTGTAAGCGGAGTTGGTTAAGCATAGTGGCGCCGCCGCCCGGGGAGACCCAGCCGCCTGGGGAGATCTCACTCGCCAAGCAGCTGGCGGGCGAGGCTCTCGATAGCGCCGGGGACGGCGAACACGGCGTACTCGTCGCCGGGTGCGCCGATCGAGATCTGGCTCGGGTCGAGGGCGTAGCGCTCGATCTGCTCCGGCGTGATATCGCGGAAGGCCCACACCAGGCTCACCAGCCGGTCCTCGGGGATATCGAAGACCAGGTGGCCGCGCAGGGCCGTCGTGATCGACGCGAGGCTGTTGAGCTGATCGAGGATGTTCTGGCCCCGCACCTGCGCCACCGCAGCCAGGATCACCTGCTGCTGCCGCCGCGTGCGCTCGAAGTCGCTGTCCGCGTGGCGGATCCTGGCGTACTGCAGCGCCCGCGCGCCGTCCATGTGCTGCACGCCCGGCAGGAAGTGGACGGTGGTGTAGCGGTAGTCCATCGTCGGGTACTGCGGGTCGTACAGCTCCTTCGGCACGTCGATCGTCACCCCGCCGATCGCGTCGACCGCCTCGATGAACCCCTCGAAGTCGATGTGCACCACGTAGTCGATCGGGATGCCGAGCAGCTGGCTGACGGTGTTGCGCGCCAAGGCGACGCCTCCGCCGAGCTGCGGGTAGATCTCGCCGTACACGCTGGCGGCGTTGATCCGCGCCATGCCGTAGCCGGGGATGTTCACCATCAGGTCGCGCGGCAGCGAGAGCAGCGCGATCCGCCGCCGCTCGGGGTCCAGCCGCGCGACGATGATCGCGTCCATTCGCGCCGGCGCGCCCTCTCCCGGGCGCCGGTCCAGCCCCAGCAGCAGTATGGTCACCGGCCCGCCGGGCGACGAGGGCTGGGCGAGCCCAGGCGCCGCGCCCGCGGCCGGCGTCGCCACGATGAGGCTCGTCTCGCCGCCCAGCGGCACCGGCGTGAGCGTCGGGGTGAGCACCGGCGGCGGGAAGACCGTCGGCCAGCTTGCGGCCGTGGCGGCCGGCTGCACATCCGGCAGCTCAGCGCCGATCGCCACGGTCGGCGCGGCGGGCTGGGCGGGGAGAGACGTGGCGGGCTCCTGCGCGGCGGGCTCCTGCGCGGCGGGCTCCGGCGACGGCAGCGGCGCTGTGGGGAGGGCGGCGACCGGGGCGGCGGGGGCCTGGCTCGGAAGCGGCGCCATCGTCGCCAGGGCAGGCGTGGGCTCGCGCATGCTGCGCACGTTCTGCGCGATCGTCGCCACCGCGAAGGCCGCCCGGCCGACGAAGTACACCCCGAACAGGACGATCAGCCCGACGAGCAGCATGCCAACGCGCCGCGCCCAGATCAGTGCGTCCGGGCGCCGCGCTCGTCGAGCGACGGGAGCCGGCCTGCGCTCGAGCGTCTGCGCCGTGAGCAGGTCGGCCAGGAGCCGCTGGTCCTCAGGGGTGTTCCGGTAACGGCGGCACGCGGCGCAGCCGGCCAGGTGGAAGCCGAGCGCCGCGCGTTCGGGGGGCGATGAGCCGGGCGTGACGCCCTCGTCCAGCAGGCGCCGTGCCTCGCGACAATCCATGCGGTTGCTTTCCGAGTCGAAGGGCCGCGGCCCGCCCACCCAGCTCCAGAGTCCCCTGTTCCGCGCTTTCAGCGTGGCGTGGCGGGCATGCGGCGCCTGGGCCGTCTCTCAGGAGTTTCTTATTCTGGAAAGAGCCTGCCTACAATGAAGAGCTCTCGTTTGACAGACGCTGCGGGGTAGCGTGACCACCGCACCCCGTGGAAGAGTCTGGAGAAGCGAAGCCTCCCCAGCAATCTTCCCGCAGGCGGCGTATCGCTGCAGGGCGGCGAGGAAAAGGCTCTCGGCGCGCACGCAGCCCGCCCGCCCTTCGCGCGGCAGGCGCCGCAGCGCCACACCGCGCACGCCGTGTTTTTCGAATGATAACACAGCTGTAAACCATTACAATACACGCCACAGAGACATACGAACGAGGTCGCCATGAGCGAAGGAACTTCCGGCCGACGGCTCCCCCGCCCGCGCGCAGTCCTGACGGCGCTCGGGCTGGCCCTCGCCGTGGTCGCCGGCACCTACCTGCTGCTCCAGCTGCGCCCGAGCCCGCCGGCCGACACGCGCAGCTTCAGCCTGATCGTCCCGCGCTACGATACGCTCGTGGCGACGGTCAACGCGGCCGGGCAGATCGAGCCGGCGCGCGTCGCGAACCTGAGCTTCACCACGGCCGGGCAGGTCGCGGAGGTGCTGGTGGAGGTGGGCCAGACGGTCGAGGCCGGTGAGGCCCTCGCCCGCCTCGACGACCGCTCGCTCCGGCTACAGGTGCAGCAGGCCGAGGCCCAGCTCCGCCAGGCTGAGGCGGGCTACGAGCGGCTGGTCAGCGGCCCCGACCCGGCCGAGATCAGCGCCGCCGAGGCCCAGCTCCGCCAGGCCGAGGCCCAGCTCCGCCAGGTGCAGGGCGGGGTCACCGACGCCGACCTGCGCGCCGCCGAGGCCCGGCTCCGCCAGGCTGAGCTCACGCTCGCCCGCCTCACCGGCACGCCCACCGAAGCCGACGTCCAGGCCGCCGAGGCGCAGGTGGCCGAGGCCGAGCTCACGCTCGAGCGCCAGCGCAGCCAGCTCTCGGCGAACAAGACCGCCGCCCAGATCCAGCTCGAGCAGGCGGTGAGCCAGCTCACCCAGGCCCAGTCGCGCTACTCGACCGCCAAGCAGAACTGGGACTACGTGCGCGAGACGGGCGCGGACCCGATCGTGCGCCGCGTCGCCGACCCGTCCCGGCCCGGACAGACCAGGCCGAACACGCTCAACGACGCGCAGCGCCAGCAGTACTACGACGCCTTCGTGCAGGCCGAGGCCGCGCTGCGCACCGCCGAGAGCGCCGTCGCCCAGGCCCAGGTGGCCTACGACAACGCGCGCCAGGCGGAGGCCAGCGGCGTCGCGCTCGCCGAGGGGCAGCTCGCAGTCGCCAGGAGGCAGCTCGACCAGCTCTTCTCGCCGGCCTCGCCCGAGCAGGTGGAGCAGGCGCGCGCCCAGGTGGCCGCCGCCCGCGCCGACCTCGACCGGCTGCGCGGAGACCAGCGCGGCGGCACCGTGGATGCCGCCCGCGCCGCGCTCGAGGCCGCGCAGGCCAACCTGGAGCGCCTGCGCGCCGCGCCCAACCCCGCCGATGTCGCCTCCGCCGAGGCCCAGGTGGAGCAGGCGCGCACCGGGCTGGAGATGGCGCGCCTGGCGCTGGACCAGGCCACGCTGGCCGCGCCGTTCGCCGGCGTCGTCGCCGAGGTCAACCTGAAGCAGGGCGAGGCGCCGCCGCCGGCGCTTCCGGCGATCGTCCTGGCCGACCTCTCGAGCTTCACCGTCGACGTCACCGTGGACGAGATCGACATCTCGCGGATCGCCGCCGGCCAGGCGGTGACGCTCACGCTCGACGCGCTGCCCGACCTGGCGCTGCCGGGCGAGGTGCTGAGCATCGCGCCCCTCGCGGTCCAGGATGCGGCGGTGACCTCCTACCGCGTGCATATCGGCATTTCGGCGGCGGACCCCCGGGTTCGCGCGGGGATGTCGGTGGGCGCAGACATCGTGGTGGCGCGCCGCGAGAACGTGCTGCTCGTGCCGCGGCGGGCGGTTCGCAGCGAGCGCGGCCGGCTGGTGGTGGACGTCACGCGCGACGCAGGGCTGTGCGCCCAGCCGCCCGAGCAGCTGCCGGCCAACATCGAGCTGGAGCAGCGCGAAGTGACCACCGGCCTGAGCAACGAGCAGCTGATCGAGATCGTCTCCGGCCTCGATCCGAGCAGCTGCGTGTACGTGGAGGGGTTCGACTCGCGGTTTACGATCTTCGGCGGGCCGCCCCGGGCGCGCTAGGCCGGGGCCTTCCGCCACTGAGCTTCGGATACGCACCATGAGCCTCGTCGAGTCCATCCGCGTCGCCTTCGGCAGCCTGGCCTCCAACAAGCTGCGCGCCGTGCTCACCATGCTCGGCATCATCATCGGCGTGGGCGCCGTGATCACGCTGCTGGCGCTCGGCGGCGCGATCCAGACGCTGGTGACGCGCGAGCTGCAGGGGCTCGGCTCCAACCTGATCTTCCTCTTCCCAGGGACGAATAACCCCGAGCAGAACCGCCGCGTGCCGCCCAAGCTGACCAACGAGGACGTGGCCGCCCTCGCCGACCCGCTGAACGTGCCCGCCGCCGCGGCCGTGGCCGCGCAGCTCACCCGCAGCGCGCTGATCGTCTACGGCGGCACGAGCTACGACGGGCGTGTGGCCGGCGTCACCGCCAACTACGCGCAGGTCCGCAGCGCGGCGGTGGCCGAGGGGCTGTTCTTCGATGAGAGCGCCGTGGAGGCCCGCTCGCGCGTGGCGGTCCTCGGCGCCGATGTGCGCGACGCGCTGTTCCCCGACGAGGACCCGATCGGCCGGCGCATCCGTATCAACGACATCGCCTTCGAGGTGATCGGCGTGATGGAGCGCAAGGGCGGCAACTTCGGCCCGAGCGAGGATAACCAGGTGTACGTGCCGATCTCCACCGCCCAGATCCGGCTCTTCCCGCGCCCCGCCGGCGCGGCGCCCAGCCGGGTGGACGTGAGCGTGGTCTACATCCAGGCGGTGGACGAGCGCAGCATCGACGCGGCGATCGACCAGATCACGGAGACGCTGCGCCGGCGCAACAACCTGACCTACCAGGACAACAACTTCACCCTCGTCACCCAGGAGGACCTGGTGGCCTCGTTCGGCACGATCACCGGCGCGCTCACGGCGTTCCTCGGCGCGATCGCCGCGATCTCGCTCGTGGTGGGCGGGATCGGGATCATGAACATCATGCTCGTGTCGGTCACTGAGCGCACGCGCGAGATCGGGCTGCGCAAGGCGGTCGGCGCGCGCCGGAGGGACATTCGCACGCAGTTCTTAGTGGAGGCGCTGGTGCTGAGCCTGACGGGCGGGCTGCTGGGGATCGCGCTGGGGTTCGGCCTGTCGGCCATCGGAACGCTGCTGCTGCGCGGCTTCGCGCCGGAGGCCGAGGCGCGCGTCCAGCCCGATGCGGTGCTCCTGGCCACGGCCACCTCGCTGGCCGTGGGGCTGGTGTTCGGCCTCTACCCGGCGCTGCGCGCCTCGCGCCTCAACCCGATCGACGCGCTCAGGTATGAGTAGCGCCCGCGGCCGGAATGAGCGGCAGGAGGAGCCGGGCGCGCTCAGCGCCCTTCCGCTGTAAGCGCGGCCAGCAGCGCGCGGTAGACCGCGAGCCGCTCGGCGCGCAGATCCCTGCGGTGGCCCAGCAGCCACTTGCCGCCCTCGATCAGCGCCTCGGCCCCGTAGGCCAGCAGCAGGAAGCGCCGCACGACCTCCGCCAGCCGGCCGCCGTAGACCATCCGCACGTAGCGCAGCCGGCTGCGGTGGAAGGCGATCAGCCGCCGCGCCGGCACCTGCGCGCTGCTGCGGCCCTCGTGGTGGACGATCACGGCCTCGGGCAGGTAGACGATCCGCCCGCCCGCTGCCCGGAGCCGGCGCTGCCACTCCAGCTCCTCGGAGTACAGGCTGAACCCGGCGTCCAGCAGGCCGGCCCGCAGCACCGCGTCCCGCCGCACCAGCAGCGCCGCGCCGACCAGCCAGTCCACGTCCTGCTCGGCGTCGTCCGGCCGGTCCTGCATCCGGTAGCGCCGCGCCCAGGGATTCCCCGGCCAGCGCCACTCGAGCGGCGTGCTCTCCCAGAAGAACACCCCCGGCGTCGGGAAGCGGCGCCGCGTCGACTGAACCGCGCCGTCCGGGTAGCGCAGCTGCGGCCCCACCACCGCCACGTCCGGGTGCTGCTCCAGGAAGCGCACCAGGCGCGGGATCGCGTCGCCGATGACCTCGGTATCCGGGTTGAGCAGCAGGAGATACTGCGGCGCGGAGTCGCCGGGAGACGTTTGGCTGGCCCCGAGCAGCACGCGCAGCGCCAGGTTGTTGCCGCCGGCGAACCCCAGGTTGCGGCCGGGCTCCAGCAGCAGCACCTCGGGGTGCTCGGCGCGCAGCATCTCCGCCGTCCCATCCGCCGAGTCGTTGTCCACCACCACCACGCGGTAGCCGATGCCCGAGCCGGCCAGCGAGGCGTGGACGCTCTGGACCGAGCGGCGCAGCAGGTCGCGCACGTTCCACGAGACGATGATGACCGCCA
Source organism: uncultured Roseiflexaceae bacterium (assembly GCA_937974195.1). Taxonomy (GTDB): domain Bacteria; phylum Chloroflexota; class Chloroflexia; order Chloroflexales; family Roseiflexaceae; genus CALJIC01. The sequence continues at coordinate 25,353 of CALJIC010000200.1, forward strand.
GCTTGGTCACAGCCGCTCCAGGCCCTTCAGGTGGATGTACTTCACCAGCTCGAAGTAGGCGAGCGTCGCGCACAGGAACAGCCCGAGCGCGCCGTCGCGGTAGCCCTTGAGCGCCACGAAGCGCCGGTAGAGCTCGCGCGCCGGCGCGCCGACGAAGTTGCGCCACCGCGCCCGCCGCCCGGCCAGATAGAGCGTCTGAGCCTCGTGCAGCGCGTAGCTGGTCTGCTTGCGCCACAGCTCGTCGAGGCGCTCGATGTTGAGGTGCAGCAGGTGGCCGCTCAGCGTGCCCGCCGGGCCGTCCAGCTCGGCAAACTCGTGCACCATCCGGAGCTCGTCGTAGCGCGCGCGGCCCCGCCGCAGCAGCCGCAGCTGGTGGTCCGGGTACCAGCCGCCGCCGCGCAGCGCCCGTCCGAAGAACAGGTTGTAGCGCGGGATCCAGTAGCCGGCGAGCTCCTGCGACTCGTGCGGGGCGCGCTCCGCACCCACGATCTGCGCGATCTCGTCCCGCAGCGCGTCCGTCACCCGCTCGTCGCCGTCCAGGAACAGCACCCACTCGCCGCGACACAGCTCGAGGGCCCGGTTGCGCTGCGCGCCGAAGCCGCGCCACGGCTCGACCAGCACCCGCGCGCCGCGCTCGCGGCACAGCGCGGCGGTCCGGTCGCGGGTGCGGTCGTCGAGCAGCACGACGACCTCGTCGGCCAGGCCGGCCACGCTGTCGAGCGCGGCGCCGATGTGGCGCTCCTCGTCCCTGGCGATAATCGCGACGCTCAGCATCTGGCGTTCTGCAGAATCGCGCCGTAGGCCCACAGCCGCGCCCGCAGCTCCTCGCGCCCGATGCGCCCGCGGGCGTAGTCGCGCCAGGCGAGCAGCGTCCAGCGCAGCGCCCCGGCGGTGATCAGGCGGGCGTGGCGCCTGGCCGCGGCCACGCCGTAGTGCAGCCGGAAGAAGCGCAGCCGGCTGGCGTACAGCGCCACCAGCATGCGCGCCCGCACCTGGCTGGTCGAAGCCCCGCCGACGTGCGTGACGCGCGCCTGCGGCACCTGCCAGATCGCCCAGCCGGCGCGGCGCACGCGCAGGCACCAGTCCACCTCCTCGGCGTACATGAAGTACCCCTCGTCGAGCAGACCCACCTGCGCCAGCACCTCCGGGCGGGTCATGATGCACGCCCCGAGCGGGTGGTCGATCGGGAAGGGCTCGTCGCCGCGCTCCTGGGGGTAGCGGCCGTGCCACCACGAGCCGTACAGCCTGCCGGGCAGCACCTCGCCCGGCGGGAACAGGTCGAGCGCGGTCATCGCCAGCGTCGGGAAGCGGAACGCCGCCGCCTGGGTCGAGCCGTCCGGGTTGAGCAGGCGCGGCCCCACGGCGCCGACGCGCGGGTGGGCCTCCAGAAAGGCCGCCAGCGCCTCGATCGCCCCGGGCTGGACGACGGTGTCCGAGTTCAGCATCAGGAGGAAGGCGGGCGGGCGATCGCCGGGAGCCGCTCCCGCCAACAGGGCGCGCAGCGCGCGGTTCGTCCCCCCGGCGAACCCCAGGTTGCTCGCGCTCTCGATCAGCTCGACCTCGGGGAATGACTCGCGCACCATCGCCGGGCTGCCGTCGCGCGAGGCGTTATCCACGACGACGACCCGCAGCGGCAGGGTGCAGGCCCGCAGCGACTCGAGGCAGGCCCGCAGCAGCTCGCGGGTGTTATAGGAGACGATAGCGACGCCGACGCACAGCATAGCGGCGCGGATTGTAGCAGGGGACACCGCGGCGCGCAACTTGTGGTGGGCGTCGCGCCCCACGCCTCCTCGGACGGGGCGCGGGGGCGCCTAGCGGCCCGCGGCGAAGGCGCGTGTGCCGCTGGCACGGCGCGTGCCTTATACGAGCGCATCTGTCTAGTGGTAGGGCTGACGCAGCGGCGGGGATGCCGCGCAGGCCCTACGTTTGGAGAAATGGACAAAGCGATGATTGGTACATCACGCCAGGCTGGCACAGGTGGGCGCGGCATCAGCGGCCGCCTGATCGTCGCGCTGATCGTGGCGCTCATCTCGATCGTCGGCTACTTCGGCGCGCGCCAGGTCAACCCGGTCACGAACGAGACGCAGAACATCTCGATGACCGTCGAGCAGGAGATCGGCCTCGGACGGCAGGCGGCCCCCGAGCTAGCCGCCCAGTACGGCGGCCAGACCCAGAACGCCGAGCTGCAGGCCACCGTGGAGCGCGTCGGCGGCGCGCTCGTCCAGCAGTCGGAGGCCAGCGCCGCCCCCTACCCCTTCGAGTTCCACGTGCTCGCCGACCAGCAGACGATCAACGCGTTCGCGCTGCCCGGCGGGCAGGTGTTCGTCACCGAGGGGCTGCTCCAGCTGCTCGAGACCGAGGGCGAGCTAGCGGGCGTCCTGGCCCACGAGATCTTCCACGTCGTCGGGCGGCACTCGGCGGAGCAGGTGGCGCGCGCGCAGCTCGCCGAAGGGCTGACGGGCGCCGCGGTGATCGCCGCCTACGACCCGAACGACCCATCGAGCGCGCAGAGCGCGCAGGTCGCCCTGCTCGTCGGCCAGGTCGTCAACATGCGCTTCGGCCGCGAGGACGAGCTCGAGTCGGACCACGAGGGCGTGAGCTACATGGCCGCGGCCGGCTACGACCCGCGGGCGATGGTCAGCGTGATGCAGAAGCTGAATCAGGCCAACGAGGGTGCCCAGCCGCCGGAGTTCCTCAGCACACACCCCGACCCCGAGCGCCGCATCGAGCGGATCGAGGAGGCGATCGCCGCGCAGTTCCCGAACGGCGTGCCCGAGGATCTGAAGGACTGATCGCGATCGGTTGTCCACATTTTGTGGAAATTGTGGATGACTGCCACAAAAAGTAGGCGGCGCGCGGGCATATGGGCATGCGCCACCGCGAGAAACCGTGTAAGCAGGCAGGGGCACCGGGCGGCGAGGACACGCAGCTCGGCGCCCCTGCCTGTTTCGAGCGATGACGATATGATGACAGCGCTCACAAGCCGTAACGATTCCGCTAGCGTATGACGTTCAAACCGTAGTGGAACGCGCCACCCACGCCGCATATCATTAGGTGTGGCGCAGCGTCGATGATGCTATTCCACGGCGCCCGCCGCCGAGCGCAGACCAGCACAGGAACAGGTGTTTATTCTCGGAGGAATCCTCGCATGCGCCACAGGTTCAAACTGGTGTTCACTGCTGCCCTCGCGCTCCTCTGCATCCTGCCGCTGACAGTGATGAGCCAGCAGACAGCTGCGCCGGCCCCGGTCTGGCCGGCTGAGCCGTTCCGCCTCCTCTGGCAGCGCACCGACGGGCTCGTCGCCCAAGGGGCCGCGCCCTACAGCTGGTACTGGGGGCCCGAGCCGCTCAGCCCACCGCTGCTGGAGCGCAACGAGGAGGCGCCTGGCCGAAAGCACCTGGTCGTCTACTACGACAAGGGCCGGATGGAGCTGCCCCTTCCGCTCGCCAACGGCCAGTCGACCGCACCGGCAACCTTCGGGCGCCTGGTGTACGAGATGGTCAGCGGCAACCTGCAACGCGGCGAGCGCCGCTTCGACCCCGGTCCGGCCGCGCGCATCCCAGTCGCCGGCGACCTCGACGACCCGCTCGCGCCGACCTACGCCTCCTTCACCCGCGTGGCCGCGCTCGACGGCTCGTCCGTCGCGCCGCGCGCGCCCAACGGCCACCCGGCGCTGCAGATCGACCGGGCGGGGACGATCACCCCGCGCGCGGACCTGGCCACCGCCTACCCCGAGTCGACCTACGCCGCCTACGACGAAGTGACCGGGCACAACATCCCGCGCGTCTTCGTCGACTTCATCAACCAGCGCGGCCCGGTGCAGACGCAGGCCGGCCGGCGCACCGAGCAGATCGTGGACCCGCTGGCGGTGGTCGGCCGGCCGATCAGCGAGGCGTACTGGACCGAGGTGACGCTCAACGGGCGCCCGCAGACGGTGCTGGTGCAGCTGTTCGAGCGCCGGGTGCTGACCTACAACCCGGCCAACCCGGCGCGCTTCCGCGTGGAGTTCGGCAACGCCGGCCTGCACTACTACATCTGGCGCTACACGTCGCCCGAGGCCCGCGACGGCCGCGTCGAGCAGCTGGTCAGCCACTTCGAGAACGGCGAGCAGGCGCTCAACGGCAACTACTGGTTCAGCTTCGACGACCGCAACGACGGCGGCACCTCCACCGCCACCGCCCGCCCGATCGGCCCCGGCGTGTGGGGCAGCGTCCGCGCCATGCGGCTGGACTACAGCGTCACCACCGCGATCCCGTTCAGCTTCGCCGAGATGGCGCTCAACCTGGACGTCAACGGCGCGCCGCGCGACCTCCGCGGCGTCTCTGCGGTCGGCTTCTGGGCGCGCGGCGACGGCCGCAGCTTCGCGGTGCGCATCAGCAGCGCCTACGCCGACGAGCCGTTCGCCGCGACGTTCGTGGCCCCCAGCGAGTGGACCTGGATCGAGCTGCCGCTCGCCGGCTTCACCCAGCGCGCCGGCGTGCCGCAGATCCCCCGTGACCAGGCGCTGGCCGCGGTCACGCGTATCGGCTTCCGGCCCAGCGAGCGCCCGGCCGCGGGGTTCCTCGACATCGACGACCTGACGCTGATCCGCGGCGCGACCGTGGCCCCGCCGCCGCCGGGCCCGACGCTGCTCTCCGACTTCGAGGGCGGCAGCAAGGAGACCATGCTCGGCACGGAGTGGTTCACCTACGATGACCGGGCCGACGGCGGGAGCTCGACGGCCGAGCTGGTGGTTGTGGATGGCGCCGGCCCGAACGGCGGCAGCGCGCTGCGCTTCCGCGGCTCCTTCAACAGCCAGTGGGGCAACGAGCCGTACCTCGGCATGGGGACGCGCCTGGCGCCAGAGGGGCAGACCGTGGACCTGTGCGACTACCAGGCGGTGAAGATCAGCGTGCGCACCGACGGCCAGGTCTACCGGCTGCAGCTCAACTCACCGCTCATTGAGGACGACAGCGAGTACGGGATCTCGATCGTCGCGCCGGCGAACCAGTGGACGCCGCTCCACATCCCGCTCAAGCTGCTCACGCCGCCCGCCACGGCGAAGGATGTCATCCCGATGTCCGTGGCCTGCACGCAGATCGAGAGCCTGATCATCACGCCGCTCAACAAGCCGCGCGCCTTCCAGCTGATGGTGGACGATGTGGCGCTGGTGCGGTAGGGGGAAGTGCCGGGAATCAGAACGCCGAGAGGGGCGCGGGAGAAGCCAGGCGACCTGGTCCCGCGCCCCTCTCGGCGTTTCGTGAGCTACGCCGCCAGGTTCGGCAGCGCGCCGGCGTAGAGCGCCACGCCGAACCAGAGCCAGTTCTGGGTGTAGTACGCCCGCGGATCGTCCCAGTACACCTGGCCGTCGCGCTCGGTGAAGCGCGGAGCCAGCTTCTCCGCGTACATGCGCGGCGCCAGCTCCGGCTCGGCCACCAGCAGATTGGCCATCAGCCCGGCGTAGATCGGCGCCGATTCGTGCAGCTCGACCGGCCGGCCATCGTGGCTGTACACGGCGGAGATGCTGCCCTCCTTCTGCCACACCTTGCGCAGGAAGTCGCTCTGGTACAGGTAGCGCGCGGCGCGCTCCTCGCCGAACCACATCCAGTCCAGCGCCACGCGCCAGTAGGTGCGGAACGCGTCGTAGCCGAAGTTGGTATCCAGCTCCGGCAGCGGCGCGACGATCGCCCCGTCGTCGCGGCGGATCGCGCACCAGTTCGGCGGCAGGCCCACCGGCTGGCCCTGGCCGAGCGGCTGGCCGGAGGCGGCGAACAGGACGTCGTACGAGGTGTCCACCAGCATGGGCCAGGCGCGCTCGGGGTCCACCTCAGCGAAGATCCGGTACGCGTACGGCGCCAGGTAGGAGGGGTTCAGCGTCGGGTTCTCCTGATCCTGCGCCCAGTTGCCGGCGGCCATGTACGGGCGCCCGCCGACGGTCACGACCGACTGCTGCCACAGGTCGCGCAGCACCGCGCGCGCCTGGTTCAGGTATATCTCGCCACCCCAGCGGTGGTAGGCGAAGATCAGCGCCAGCGCGATATCCTGGTCGGCGTCGGAGGCGATGTTCGAATCCAGCACGCCCCAGGTTCCGTCCGCGCCCCGGCCCCACAGAAACGCGAACAGCGCGTCGCCGCGGACGCGCAGGTTGGCGTTCGTCCAGTCCAGCACCCGGTCGAAGGTGGCGCGGTCGTTCTGCCACACGGCCTTCAGCAGCGAGTAGGACTGGCCCTCGGAGGTGGTCGCCATCTCGCGCATCGGGTCCATGGTGCGCCCGTCGCTCTGGATGAAGTGGACCCGGTAGCTGCTCCAGCTGCGCCGCAGCATCTCCTCCGGCGGCAGGGCGGGCGTCGGCGTCGGCGCGCCGGAGCCCTGTGCCGCCGGGCTCGGGGCAGGGGTGGGCGCGACGCTCGCGCTGGAGCTGCACCCGGTCAGCACAGGGAGCGCGGCGCCGGCGAGCAGTGCCGCCGACGCCGCGAGAAACGCTCGTCTTCGCATAGGCGCTACCCGAGGAGCAGAGCAGTCCCGAGCGCAGTCGCCACCACCAGGGCCACCCACAGCCAGGAGAGGCGCTCCGCCACCCCCTGCATCGCCGCGGCGCCGGCCGCATGACCAGCGCCCGCCGGCTGCGCGGCCTCCGGCTCGGCCTCCAGCGGGACCAGGATGGTGTACGCCAGCGCGCTACGCAGCTCCTCGCGGTCGGCGCCCGGCACAGCCGTCGGGTCCGCGACCGGCAGCTGGGGCGCCGCCTCCTGCGCGGCGGGCAGCAGCGGCTCGCGCGGCTGCGGGCGGGTCACGACCTTCGGCTGCTCGAAGAACATCACCGAGGAGGAGCCCACCTCGCGCGCCAGCAGCGGCTCGGCCTCGCCCGCCTCGACCGCCTCGGTCGACGCCAGGGCCTGGCCGGGCAGCACCGCAGCCAGGTCGTAGCGGAACTCGCTCACGCTCGCGTAGCGGTCGGCGAGGCGGAGCGCCGTCGCCTTGCGGATCACGCGCTCCACCGCCTCTGCGTCCACGTCCTGCGGCAGCCCGGCGATCTGCGGCTGCGCCCCGCTGTGCTTCTGCGCCAGCACCTCCTCGACCTCGCCGGCGAACAGCGGCTGGCCGGTCAGCGCGTAGTACAGCAGCGCGCCCAGCGCGTAGATGTCGCTGCGGTGGTCGGACAGCGCGCCGGTCAGCAGCTCAGGCGCGCTGATCGCCAGGCGGTGCCTGCTGGTGCGCAGGTACTCGGGCGACTCAGGCGAGCCGAGCGCCACCAGCACCGGCGTGCCGATCGCGGTGAGCACGATGTTGTCGGGCGCCAGATTGTGGACGCGCACGCCCTGGCGATGGGCGTACTCCACCAGGTCCGCCAGCCAGTCGATGATCAGCAGCGCGTCGCCGCCGTCCAGGCCGGCCCCGTTCTCCGAGAGCCACGTCACCTGATCCTCGAGCGTCGCGCCCGCCGGCAGCTCCAGCACGGCGTAGGGCTGGTCGTCGTAGATCCCCGCGTCGAAGACCTGCGCGATCGCCGGGTGGCGCAGCATCGCCTGGGCGTGGATCTCCTGCAGGAAGGTGTAGTAGTGCTGCGGCCGGCCGGCCGGCGAGGGCATCAGCCGCCGGATCACAACCGTGCGATCCAGGAAGCGGTGGTGGGCGTACTCGCAGCGCACGCCGCCCTCGATGCTCGACTCGCCGGTCAGCTCGTAGGCCGCGAAGACCGGCATGCCCCTGCCGAACAGCTCGCCCAGCGAAAGTGTCTCGCGCGGCTGCCGCAGCTCTCGCGCGGCGCGGGCGCTATTGATATAGGTGGACATCGATATTCCCCTGTTGTTACTAGATGTCGTGTGACGATATCCCAGGTACGTGTGTCGCTACCGGATCGTCCGCTCACCCGAGCGCCCGCCGCCAGGAAGGAGCAGCTGCTGCGGCCGCAGGTTGCTCCAGTCGTCGTTGAGCGCGCTGCCGTAGAGCGCGTTCCCGAGCCAGGCTAGGCGGAACTCGTCGATGTTCACCGCAGCACCCCACAGCGCCCGGTCGCCGGTCTGGGTGTAGCGCGGCAGCAGCTTCGCGGCGTAGATCTGGTCCGCTACGGCGCGGTTCTCGGCCGCGATCTTCGGCAGCACCGCGGCGTACAGGGCGAAGCTCTCGTCCTGGCTCTCCGCGCGGCCCGCGTGCGCGTAGGCGCTGAAGATCGCGTGCTTGCGGCGCCACTCCTCGGCCAGGAAGCTGCCGCTCTCCAGCAGCCTGGTCGCGCGGCCGTCATCGTGCAGGCGGGCGTCGAGCGCCAGCCGCCAGTAGACCTCCGCGGCGTAGACGTTGAAGGTGTTCCCGGCCCCCGGCACGCTCTTCGGGCTGGCGATCAGCGCGCCCGTCTGGCGGTCGATGCCGACGTAGGCCGGCGGCAGGCCGGACGAGCGCTCCTCGCCGAGCGGGTCGCTCATGATGCGGCCGAGCAGCTCGTAGTTCGTGTCCAGCGTGTACCACCAGTCGCCCTCCGGGTCCAGCTTCGCGAACAGGTGGTAGGCGGCGGGCGAGAACGCAGCTGGCGTGAAGACGACCTCGTCCTCGGTCACGGCCCAGTCGCCGGCCGCCAGGTAGGGCTTGCCATCCACCCTGATGACGTAGTGCTCGCGGATGGCCCGCACGATCCCCGCCGCGTCCTCGCGGTAGCTCTCGTCGCCCCAGCGGTTGGCGGCCATGATCAGCGCCATCGCCGCGTCGGTGTTGGCCTCGGTGCTGCCGACGGCGTCATCGCCCTCGACCGGCAGCTGCCCGAGCAGCAGGCCGCGCTCGTCGAGCATGTTCGTCTTCGACCAGCGCCAGATCTGGTCGAACGTCGCCTGGTCGTCCATCCACACCGCCATCAGCAGCGCGGCGGCCTGGTGGCGCGACTGCACCGCGGCCTCGCCGAGGCGCACCTGGCCCTCGCGCACGAAGCGCTCCCGGAAGCCCGCCCAGGTCGTCTCCATCGCGCTCTCGAGGCTGGCGCCGGGGTAGTTGACCTTGCGGACCGTCACGGCGGCGTCGCCCTCGCCGAAGCGGGCGATCTCCACCGACTGGGCGTAGGCCCGCGCCGGCAGCCGGTCCGGGCTCTCGGCGAAGAGCTGCTCCATGCCCGGAGTCAGCACGATGTAGTCAACCCGCTCCCAGGCGTCGTTGAAGAAGTCGATCCAGATCGCCGGGTCGTAGGCCGCCTTCCAGTGCGGGTGCGCGTTCGGGTAGCTCGGCGCGTCGCCGCGCGGCTCGCGCAGGTCCACCCAGATATCGTCGTCGATGATCATGTGCGCGCCGGGCGGCACGTGCTGCTGGACCCAGCCGATCACCTGGCGCTGGCCGCTGGTCAGGTCCAGCTCGAAGATCTGGCGGTGCTGGTAGAGGCTGGCGCCGCTGAGGCTGACCACGCCCAGCGCCACCAGCGGCGCCACGAACGAGAGCTGCGAGCGGGCCACGTCCGCCACCAGCAATCCGGCGGCGAGCGCCAGCCAGGGCAGGGCGATCACGACGTTGTGCTCGAGCACCGGGCCGCCGTAGGCCAGGACGGCCACGCTCAGCAGGCCCATCAGCCCCATCAGCCGCCGCGTGATCGGGCCGCGGGCGATGCTCAGCAGCGCCATGAGCGTGCCCAGGCCGATCAGCCACGGGTCGAGCTCCAGCCAGCGGCCGGTGAGCAGGCGCTGGAAGTCGCTCGCCGGGTCCCAGGGCATGCCGCCCCACTGGGTCAGCTGCCAGATCAGCGCGCCCACGAGCGTCACCTCGCCGCGGCTATCCGCCAGCGGCGTCGAGAGCGAGAGGTTGAACAGCTCGTCCTTCAGCGCCGCGAACAGCGCGTAGAGCGAGATCGTGCACAGCGCGACGTACAGCCAGCCGGTGCGGGCGAAGCGCGCGTGCTGCTGGTCCAGCAGCGTGTAGATGCCGATGAAGTAGGCCGGCAGGAAGATCGCCGCGGCCTCCTTGGTGAGCACCGCCAGCGCGAAGCACAGCGCGCTGCTCATGAGCGTCCACAGCTGGCCCTCGTAGCGCAGCAGCAGCAGGGTGCTCAGCAGCAGCCAGAAGACCATGATGTTGTCCAGCAGCACCATGCGCCCGTAGATCACCGACAGCGGCGAGAGCGCATAGAGCAGGCCGGCGGCGGTCGCGGCCCACGGGCTGTTCGAGACGGCGATCGTGATGCGGAACAGCAGCACCACCGACAGGCCGTGAAGCACCAGCATCAGCACGCGCCCGCCGTCGACGGCGGTGCCGAAGGTGTGGAAGCCGCCGGTGAGCGCCGTCCAGGCCGCGACAAGCATCCACCCCGCGGGCGGGTTGTCGTACCAGTAGGTGTAGGGCGTCAGGAAGCCCATGCGGAGCACGGCCCAGGCGTTCTGCATCACAATGCCTTCGTCGCCCAGGAACAGCGGGTAGCCGAACAGGTTCACGCTGTGGCTCAGCAGCCCGGCAACCAGCACCAGCAGCTGCAGCACTCTCGCCTGGGCAAAGGCCTGGACGCGGCCCGGCGCTAGGGTTGGAGTCAGGGTTGTTTTCATCGCGCGTGCCTTCTCCAGACAAGCATCAATTACGAGTTGCCGACGACTGCGCCACGGTGCGCGTTAACGTGCTTGGTCTTCTCCCAGTTATTGGCGCCCTGCAGGTGGCGAACCACCGCGCGCAGCGCGCTGACGCCGAGCAGCACCTGGAAGGGGTAGAACGCGAGCAGCAGCTTGAGCCAGGTGGTGCGCGACAGCCGGAATCCGTGTGCGCGGGCGAACTCGCGCAGCCCAGTCAGGTTGATCAGGTACTGGCCGAACAGCATGTACATCGGCAGCCAGAGCAGGAGCGCGATCAGCGGCGGCATCTTCACGAAGAACATCGTGTAGATCGACACCGGCAAGTAGAGCGCGGTGAGCGCCTGCTGGACGGGCGAGGAGAGCGTGTAGAGCGCTAGCAGGCGCTGGCTCAGCTTCGGCAGGCGCCAGTACGCGCCGGCCTGCAGCACCTGCAGGAAGCCCTGGTTCCAGCGCGTGCGCTGCTTGATGAACTGCTGCACCGTCGGCGGGGTCTCCTCCTTGGTCACCAGCGCGTCCTCGTACACCACGCGCACCCTCTCGCCCATCTCGCTCAGGCGGATGCCGATGTCGGCGTCCTCGGTGAGGCAGTGCTCGTCCCAGCCGCCGATCTTCTCCAGGATCTTGCGCGTGAAGAAGATCGTGTTGCCCCCCAGCGGGATGATGCCGGCCCGGGCGTGGTAGTGCAGGCGGCTCTTGAACCAGAAGAAGTACTCGAGCACGTTCAGCGCCGAGAACCACTTCGAGTCCCAGTTCATCAGCTGCACGCCCGACTGCACGACGTTGACGCCCTCGTTGACCATCACGGTGTTCACGACGTTGAACACATCGGGGTGAACCTGGTCCTCGGCGTCGAAGATCGTGACCACCTCGTTCCGCGTGTAGCGGAAGCCGACGTTGAGCCCGTGCGGCTTGTTGATCGGGTAGTCCTGGAAAATGATCATCCGCACGTTGTCCACGCCCTGGGCAGCCAGCTGCGCGATCTTCTCCTGCACCTTCTCGATCGTCCCGGTGTCGTCGATGCGCAGGATGACCGCCACCTCCAGCAGCTCGCGCGGGTAGTTCGCGTTGAGCACGCCCTGGATCGTGTCCTGGATGACCTCCTCCTCATGCCGTGCGGGCAGCAGCACAGTGAAGCTCTTCTGCGGCGGCGCGAACGTTGTCGGTGCGCGGAAGTCGTCGGTTCGGCGAGCATCGCTCCACGCGTAGAGCATCAGGTAGGTGCTGTACGAAACCTGGGCTAGCAAAATGACCGAGATGATCACCAAGGCAGCCATGAAGAACACAGTTGCTCGCTCCTTTCGAACCCTCTGACCAAATCTTCTGGGATGTGCGCGAACGACACGGCTGCATTGCCAGCACAGCCAGGGGCAACCCTGCGCACCTGTGAGGGGATGTCTTCGTGCCGGATATACGTTACCGATCCGGAGTGATAAGGTTATGTTGGCGAGCGCCTGCGGAATGTAATTTTTTTCACTCCGCGTCGGGAGCGGCGCCTCTTTCCCAGCGGCTGTCGTAGATACGCACTACCGAACAGGACGCCGTAGACGCCCTCTCGCCAGCGAAGAGGCGTTCTATTGAAAAAGTGGTCATCAAGGTGGCAGTTCGGTGAAACAGGGGTTCGAGGGGCGGCCCGGCGGGGAATGAGGGCGGGCCGCACTGCGGGTTTGGGGGCGCAGGCGGCGGAGCGGTTCGCTGACCTAGGGCTGCTCCCAGCCGGCGGTCTGCTCCAGGCGCTGCGCCCAGCTCCCCGCGGCCTGCGGCAGATGAGCGCGCGCCTCGTCGAGCGCCTCGAGCAGCCGCAGCAGCTGCAGGGCGCGCACTCGGGCGCGGGTGGCGGCGCCGTCCTGAATACCTGCTGCGGCCAGCAGCGCCGGCCAGGCAGCGCGCCAGCGCTCGGGGTGGTGGAAGCGCACCACCCACCCCCACCAGGCGGCGTCGAACAGCGGATCGGCCAGGCGCGCTTCGTCGAAGTCCACCAGGGCGACTTCCGGCGGCTGGCCGCCGGCAGCCGGCAGCACCAGCGCGTTCACCGGGCAGAAGTCGCCGTGCGCGAAGACCGGCGGCCGCCCCGCGAACAGGCCGGGGAGCGCGGCAATGGTGCCGGCGAGCTGCGCGTGTGTGGAGTCGCTCAGCAGGCTGCGGCAGCGCATCAGGCGCCCGCGCGACTCGTCCGCGAGTCGCTGCGGGTCCGCCCAGCCCTCGGGCAGCGGGAGGCCGCGGGCCTGTACGCCGGCGATACGCGGCAGCAGCGCGCCCATCGCGCGGGCCAGGTCGCGCGCCCCAGCGGGGCTGTCGAGCAGCCGGTTGGCCGGTGTGCCGGGGAGGAACTCGCGCACAGCGTATGGCGGGTCTGCGTCGGGGTCGGCGGCGAGCTGCCGCGGCGCGCGAACGCCGGCCGACGCGAGCAGCGGCGGGACCGCTTCGCCGAGCAGCAGGCGCCGCCGGGCATAGAAACGCCTGGTGATGCGCTGCACCACCAGGCGTCTGCCATCTGCCAGAGTGACGATATCTGTGCGGTTCTCGAACCCCCACGGGCTACGCTCGAAGGCGGCCACCTCGGCGCGGACGAGCGCGCTCAGCGCGCGCAGCTCAGCCTCCTGCTCAGGAACGGCCATCGCTCAAACCTGTCGCGCCGACGGGTGGCGCTACACCAGCGGCGAGCGCGGCTCGGTGCGGGTCGTGTCGCCGTCGAGCCAGGTGATCTTCACGCCGTCTGCGCTCGACCAGGACTGCTCATCGAGCTCCTCCTCGTCGAACTCCTCCTCTGGCTCGTGCTGGATCACGATCGGGCCGGTGTCGTGCGCCCAGGCGATCAGATCGTCGATCGAGAACCAGCCGGAGCGGTAGTTCTCCTGGTCGGTGGGGTTGAGCCAGAAGCGGATCTCGCCGTCCATCCACTGCCAGCGCTCCAGCGAGCGCCACTCCTTGCGCTGGTCCTGGAGCACGAGCTTGGTCTCCTCGAACAGGCGCAGGAGGTCGGGGAGCGTCAGGCCATGGGTGCGGCGCAGCTCGAGCAGGCGGCGGTTGCAGGCATCGCGCAGCTCTTCCAGCTGGGCAATGTCCAGCGTGTTAATATCGACTATCGACGAAACGTCGGGCATGGTAGAGTTCCTTTCTGGGAACGGCGCGATCGGCTCCCGCTACCGGTAAAGCACAATCTGTGCCGTTCCGACTGTATCAGCGACGCCCCCCGCTCGCGACTGGCTCTATGCTATCGCACGATCCTTCCTCTTTAATGAACGTTGCGATGACGAGAACTTCATATCATGATACGTACGAAGCCGCTGAATCGTTGCTACAGCGCATCGGCGCCGCGTCGTGCGGCATTCACCAATGGGAGATCAGGCAGAGGGAGTGCCGGCACGAGCCAGACGAGGTGCAGCGAGCGCCGGATCAGGGCCGGAGTATGACGCAGCCCCCACGCCGGCGAAGCTGGGGGCCGCGTACTGGAGGCGACGACCGGATTCGAACCGGTGAATGGGGGTTTTGCAGACCCCTGCCTTACCACTTGGCTACGTCGCCGGTGCATCGATTCTAGCACATACGGATGGCGCTGTCAAAGGGGTTGGCGGCCTGCGGAGCGTGCGGCGAAAGTGGGTATAATCTCCCCGGAGCGTGCCGCTCCTGTCCCCACTCAAAAAGCGAGCCGGCGGGAGCCGGCGAGGAGAACCGCGATGCGCCTTGTCACCTACCGCGATGAAGGGGTCGTCCGCATCGGCGCCATCAAGGGCGACCAGATGGTGGCGCTCGACGCCGTTGCGCCGGATATGCTCACGCTGATCGAGCGGGGCGAAGAGGGCCTGTCCCTCGCCCGGGCCGCCGTGGAGCGAGCGGACCACGTCACGCCGCTCGACAAGATCGACCGGCTGCTGGCGCCGATCCCGCGCCCGCGCCAGAACGTGATCTGCCTGGGGATGAACTACGTCGCCCACGCGATCGAGTCCGACCGCGCCCGCGGCCGCGAGCCGAAGCTGCCTGAGTTCCCGGTGTTCTTCACCAAGGCCGCCCACACCGTCTGCGGCCCGGAGGACGACATCCCGCTCGACCCGCGGGTGACGAAGGAGCTGGACTACGAGGTGGAGCTGGCGTTCATCATCGGGCGCGGCGGCAAGAACATCTCGCGCGAGAACGCCCTGAGCCACGTGTTCGGCTACACGATCATCAACGACATCTCGGCCCGCGACCTGCAGAGCCGCCACCAGCAGTTCTTCAAGGGCAAGAGCCTGGACCGCGGCTGCCCGATGGGCCCGTGGATCGTCACCGCCGATGAGATCCCCGACCCCTCGAAGCTGGGCATCCGGCTGCGGCTGAACGGCGAGACGCGCCAGGACTCGCACACCGGCGACCTGATCTTCGACATCCCGGCGATCATCGAGTACTTCTCGCTCGGCACGACGCTCGAGCCGGGCATGATCTTCGCCACCGGCACGCCGGCCGGCGTCGGCCTCGGCCGCAACCCGCCCGAGTACATGAAGCCGGGCGATGTCATGGAGGCGGAGATCGACCAGATCGGCGTGCTGCGCAACCGGATCGTCGCGGCGGAGTAGGGAGGCTTCAGACGAAGGCTTGCGGCTGCCCGTGCTGCCAGAGGCGGCGCGGGCAGCCGCGGGCGGCCTCACTCAGCGCTCTGCGCCCGCAGCTCTGCGCCCTTCGTCTCGCCCACCCGCAGCGCGATGAACATCAGCGCGCCGGCCAGGCGCAGCCCGGCCGAGATGAACAGCGCCGGCGCGTACCCCAGCCAGCCCGCAAGCGTCGTGCCGAGCAGCGGCGCCACCAGCGTCGCGACATACGTCGTCAGCTGGTAGAGCGCGATGTACGACGCCACGCGGTCCGGCGGCACCGTCGCGAGCGAGATATCGAACAGCACCAGGTTCACCCCGGCGGAGAAGATACCCGCCATCGCGGCGTAGATCAGCAGCGGCGGCACGCTGCCGGTCAGGCCGGTGAGCAGCGGGTAGAGCGCCAGGCCGAAGGCGCACAGGCGCAGCACGATCACATTCCCCCGCCGCTGCGTCACCGCCGTCCACATGAAGTAGCCCACCAGCACGATGCCGCTGTTCACCATGTTGATCAGGCCGATCCAGAAGTCCGTGGCGTTGAGCTCGCGGACCCAGTAGAGCGGGAACAGCGGCAGCGCCAGGTTCAGCCCGAAGTTGAACACGAACGCGCTCAGCACGAAGCGGCCGAACGGCGGGTTGGCGCGCAGCACATCCCAGCTGCCCCTCAGCCCGCTGCGCCCGTCGCTCGCCGGCTGGGGCTTATTGTCCGGGATCGCGATCTGGCTGGAGAAGATGAAGCTCACCATCCCGCCCAGGAACGAGCCGATGAAGACCACCTGGTAGTTGAGCGGGAAGATGATGCGGTCCAGCACCGCGCCGATCAGGGCGACCGTGATGGCGGTGGTGGCGCCCAGGATCGCCCAGCGCCGGCTCATCACGTACTGCCGCTCGCGCGGCCCCGCGACCGCGCCCATGACGACCGTGAAGGTGATGTTGACGATCGTCTGCGGCACCGTGACGAGCGCCCAGATCACGATGATCGCGACCGCCGCCTCCTGCATGCCGAACAGGAACGGCACCACTCCCATGAGGGCGAACGACGCCTGGACCAGCGCGCGGGCGCGCGAGTACCACGGCACCATGTTGCGCTGGCGCTCCAGGAAGCGCCCGAGCGGGATGGCGAGCAGCATGCCCGCCAGCGCCGGCATGGACGTCAGCAGGCCGACGAGAAACGGCGAGGCGCCGAGGCGGACGAGAAATACCGCGAGAAAGCTGGAGACGCCGCTGACGATTCCGACCCCGATGCCGTCGATCAGGACGCTGCGGATATTGCGCTGGCGGACGTCGGCCGGAGGCTCGAGCCAGCGCCGCACGCTGCGTTCGTTCTCGGAAGATGTCTCTGCCATGCTGTGCGCCCCCGCTGCCCTAGAACTCCACGTCGCCGGCGGTCACCACCCGCAGCGCGCCGCTGTCGTCGCGCACGCGGAGGCTGCCGGATGGCTCCACGTCCTCGGCGACGCCGTGCAGCACGCCGTCCGCCAGGCGCACCTCCACGCGCTCGCCCAGCGTCGCCAGCCGCGCTCGCCAGGCCGCGAACAGCTCGTCGCGCTGGCCGTGGCGCAGCGCCAGGTAGCGCGCGTCGAGCCGCTGCAGCAGCGCCCGCAGCAGCTCCGCGCGGTCCACCGGGTGCCCGGCGGCCGCCGCGACGCTCGTCGCGTACTGGCTCAGGTCGCGCCCGTCGATGTTCCCCTCCGGCGTCCAGTTGACGTTCACGCCGATGCCGATCACCACCCAGGGTGCCTGGCCCGCCTGCGTGTGCAGTTCGCACAAGATCCCGGCCGCCTTGCGCAGCGCCGGCGGCTCGCCGGCCCCGACCGGCAGCAGCAGGTCGTTCGGCCACTTCAGCGAGGCCCGCACCAGCGCCACCTGCTCCACCGCCTCGCACAGCGCCACCCCGGCCAGCATCGTCGGCGCGATGTCGCTCGGGGGGCGCAGCAGCACGGACATCAGCAGGCTGCTGCCGGGCGGCGCGACCCACGCGCGCCCGGCCCGGCCGCGCCCGGCGGTCTGCTCCTCGGCCAGGATCACCAGCCCCTCCTCGGCGCCGGCCCGCGCTCGCTCCTTGGCCAGGTCGTTGGTCGAGCCGACGCTCGCGTAGCGCAGGATCACCTGCCCGATCACGTGCGTCGCCAGATTGCGTTGGACAGCGTCCAGCGCCAGGTCCGCCGGTAGTCCAGACATCGGTCATCCTCTGGTGTGCGTCAAAATAGCGGCGCCTAGTATAGCACGGCATACCTCTGTGCACTTTGCACAAATGGAGGGCGCGCATCCCGTAGCGGCATGCCTTGACCGGCTCGCCGCGACCGTGATATACTTCACGGCCAACCGAGGTGGACGATCACGACGTGCGTTCGCGGCCCTGACGCCGCCCGATGCGCCCCGGTCGCGGGAGCGCACGTGCTCACATTCTGACCAACGTCGCACACTGAGTAAGGAGAGAAGAGGGATGGCTCAGCAGTTGCGCTTGGTGATCGCCGACGACGAGTCGATCATCCGCATGAACCTCAAGGAGACCCTTGTGGGTCTGGGCTATCTGGTCGTCGGCGAGGCCGGCGACGGGGTCAGCGTCATCAATCTGGCCCGCGAGCTGCGGCCGGATCTGGTGATCATGGACATCAAGATGCCCAAGCTGGACGGCATCCAGGCCGCCAAGGTGCTTACCGAGGAGAAGATCGCGCCGGTTCTGCTCCTGACCGCCTACTCGGACCGCGAGCTGGTGGACCGCGCGCGCGAGGCCGGCGTCGTCAACTATATCGTCAAGCCCTTCCAGGAGAAGGAGCTGCTCCCGGCGATCGAGATCGCGCTGGCGCGCTACGCCGAGTTCCGCGAGATGGACAAGGAGATCAGCGACCTGAAGGAGACGCTCGAGACGCGCAAGCTGGTCGAGCGGGCCAAGGGCGTGCTGATGGACACCCAGGGCCTCAAGGAGCAGGAGGCGTTCCGCAAGATCCAGCAGCTCTCGATGAACACGCGCAAGTCGATGCGCGAGATCGCCCAGGCGATCCTACTGACAGCCCAGATCGAGAAGTAGCTGCCGTGAGCGCCGCGGACCCCGGCGCCCCAGTCATCGAGACCCCCTCACGGGGCGTCTCGATGATTCGGCGCATCCTCCCCCACGTGATTACCGCGGTCGTCGCCGTCGCCGCCAGCTTGCTCATCCAGGCGACGCTGACCCGCACTGCGGCATCCCCGGCGCCGACACTCACGCCGCCGACCCCCAGGCCCACCGTTGCGCCGACGGAGGCTCCTGCCACGAGCGCAACTGCCGCGCCGCCCCTTTCGGCCGGCATCACCAGCCAGGAGCTCGCCGACCTGCGGGCCGAGGACGACAAGCTCTGGACGGCGATCTACCTCTCGCGCGCGATCAGCCAGATCGCCGAGGCCGAGGCCGCCATGCGCGCCAACGACCTGGCCGCCGTCGACCAGTCGCTGATCGCGGTGGACGACTCGCTCGCGCTGGCCTACGGGCGCGCCAACGACGCGCAGAGCGACCCGATCGACCAGCTGCGGCGCGATGCGAGCGCCATGCGCGAGGACCTGTACCTGCGCCCCGAGGGCATGGACGCGCGCCTCAGCCGCCTGCGCCAGACGATCCTGGCGCTGATCGAGGAGCGCACCTAGCGGGCTCAGTGGTCGCGCGTCCAGTCGGCCGCATCCGGCAGGTGCACGTCGCGGAACACACCGTCGGCCGGCGCGGTCGGGTGCCTGCTGTCGCTGGGCCGCACGGCGCGCAGCGCCTCCAGGTCCGAACGCCGGTAGAGCCGGCCGCGCCCCACGCCCATGCGGTAGGACTTGAGCACGCCGCGGCTCACGTAGGCGTACAGCGTCGCCTTCTTGACGCCCAGCAGCGCCGATGCCTCGTCCACATCGAGGTACTCGACACCGTCGATCACCTGCCCCATGCGTTCCTCCCGCCGTGCGTGTTCCCCAGCCGGGGAGGCGTGCGGCCTGCCGCCCTTCACGGGCGCTTGCTTCCGCGCGCGAAAGAGGCGCCGGCGGCACATCCGGCGCGTTCCCGTCTCCAACCTACGCCCGTCCAGCGTGTCGCGACTCCGTACCCCTGTGGGGCCGCGCTGTGTCCCTGCCCCCTCGGCTGCCGTTCACAGAGCCGTGTGGGCCTGGCGCGTTTCCGCTCTGCGAAGATTCTTGAGAAGGCCTCTCCTTCCCAAACCCCTCTACGCGGTGCGTGCTGCGGCACCCGCCGTGGGGAGGTTCCAAGGGCCGCTGGCCTCCAAGGCTCGCGTGCGCCGTGCCGATCAATATATATCAACATGTATTGACTTTCGTCAAGTGCTATGGTAGGCTGTTGGCGTGTACCGGTTCACAGCGAGTGAGCGAGATGAGCACTGTTTCCCGAGGCCTTGAGGGCGTGGTGCTGACCAGCACGGCGCTCAGCACGATCGATGGTGTGGCGGGGCGGCTCAGCTACGCCGGCTACGATATCCACGAGCTCGCCGAGCACAGCTCCTTCGAAGAGATCTGCTACCTGCTCTGGCACGGCGAGCTGCCCACTTCCCAGGCCCTGCGCGACTTTCAAGCCCGCCTGGCGGCCGAGCGCACCCCGACGGAGGCGGAGCTGGCGCTGGTGCGCGGGCTGCCGTCTCAGGGGCACGGCACGGACGCGCTCCGCAGCATCGTCTCGGCGCTCGCGCAGCTGGACGAGAGCACGGCCAGCGCGGTCCCGGCCATCGACCCCGAGAGCGTCGACCGGCTTGGGGTGCGGCTCACCGCCCGCCTGCCGACGCTGCTCGCCGCCTGGCACCGCATCCGCTCCGGCCTCGCCCCGGTGATGCCGGACCCGCAGCACAGCCACGCCGCGAGCTTCCTGGCGATGCTCCACGGCCGCGAGCCGAGCCCCACCGAGGAGCAGGCGTTCAACACCTACCTCGTGCTGCTGGCCGAGCACGGCCTCAACGCCTCGACCTTCGCCGCGCGGGTGACGATCAGCGCCGGCGCCGACGTGTACGCGGCGATCACCTCCGCGGTCGCCACGCTCAGGGGCGCGCTTCACGGCGGCGCGAACGAGCTGGCGATGCGCACCTTCCTGGCGATCGGCACCCCGGACCAGGCGGCGAGCTACATCGAGCAGCTGCTGGAGCGCCGCGAGCGGCTGATGGGCATCGGCCACCGGATCTACAAGGTCGAGGACCCGCGCGTCCGCCACCTGCGCCGGCACGCCCGCGCGCTCGCCGAGGCGACTGGGGCGCCGTGGCCCGCCGTAGCGGACGCCGTCGGCGAGGTGGTTCACGCGCACCCGTACTTCTCCGCGCGCCAGCTCAACCCGAACGTCGAGTTCTACAGCGCGCCGCTGCTCTACAGCCTCGGGCTGCCGCTCGACATGTTCACCGCGGCCTTCGGGCTCAGCCGGATCGCCGGCTGGATCGCTCACATCCGCGAGCAGCTGGCCGACAACCGCATCATCCGGCCCAAGGCCGACTACCACGGCCCGCCGCCGCGCCCCTACGTGCCGCTGGAGCAGCGCTCGTAGCATCCCGCAGAACGAAGGTACACCGCCTGCCCGCACTCGGGGCTCCTGAGTGCGGGCAGCTTGTGTCTGGCGCCCGGCCAGTGCTGAGCTTGACAAACGCCTGGAGGGCGCTCTATTCTCGGGCTCGCACCGATTCGGATGCGATGGAAGACGATCGGCTGTCTGATGTGGTCGGGCTAGAAAGGCGGGAGTATGTCATCCTCAACGATGAGGCTAGCGATCGAAGGCGGCGCGCCGGCTGTGACCACACCCCTTCCGCCCATGTATCCGGGCGGCCTGCGGATCGGGCGCGAGGAGGAGGAGGCGGTGCTGGAGGTGCTGCGCAGCAAGCGGCTGTTCCGCTACTACGGGCCCAGCGACGGCCCGTCCAAGGTGGCGGAGTTCGAGCAGGCGTTTGCGGCGCACGTGGGCGCGCGCCACGCCGTCGCGGTGACGTCGGGGACCGGGGCGCTCATCTGCGCGCTGGCGGGCCTCGAAGTGGGGCCGGGCGATGAGGTGATCGTGCCGGCCTACACCTGGATCGCGACCGCCTCGGCCGTCCTGGCAGTCGGAGCGGTCCCGGTGATGGCGGAGGTCGATGAGTCGCTCACCCTGGACCCGGAGGACGTGGCGCGCCGGATCACGCCGGCCACGCGGGCGATCGCGGCCGTTCATATGCGCGGGGCGCCCTGCGCGATGGACGAGCTGCTTGCGGTGGCGCGACCCCACGGAATCGCTGTTCTCGAGGACACCGCCCAAGCGTGCGGCGGGAGCTACCGCGGCAAGCGGCTCGGCACGATCGGCGACGCGGGCGCGTTCAGCCTGCAGTACAACAAGATCATCACCAGCGGCGAGGGCGGCGTGGTCGTGACGAACGACGAGCAGATCTACCGGCGCGCGCTGATGTACCACGACGTCGTCGGCGGCCTCCGCAACGGCATCCCGCCGGAGGAGATCCTGCCCGGCGTCAACTACCGGATGTCCGAGCTCCAGGGGGCGGTTGCGCTCGCGCAGCTGGGCCGCCTGGAGGGCCTGCTGGCCGCGATGCGGCAGCACCGCGCGACTCTGACGAGCAGCATCGCCGACATCGCCGAGCAGCGGGGCATCCAGCTCCGCACCTGCCACGACCCGCAGGGCGACACGTGCATCGCGCTGGTCTTCTTCACCCGCACGGCTGACCAGGCGGAGTTTGCGGTGAAGGCGCTCAGGGCGGAGGGCGTCGGCGCGAGCCTGCTGTACCGCCCCGGCAACAACGACTACCACATCTACACGCACTGGGCGCCGATCGTGAACCGCCGCACCTGGACGCGGCGCGGCGGCCCGTGGCAGTGGCACGGCGGCGACGTCTCGTACGCGCCGGACGTATGCCCGCGCACGCTCGATCTGCTCGGCCGCGCCGTCCACATCGACGTCAGCCCGGACCTGACCGGCGACCAGGTCGAAGAGATCGCACTGGCGCTGACGAAGGTCGTGCAGGCGCTGTAGCGGGCGCGGCAGGCTTCCTTCCGGCAGGGAGCCCGCCGCCCCAACTAGGGATCGTGGCGGCCGAGCGCGAACATGGGTACAATACAGGCCGCGTTCGGGCTGCTGCGGCTCTCATATGGTGCTCTACGGCCACACCATCCGCGTCGACGGCGCGGTCACAACCGATATGATCCTCGCCCCGGAGCACCGCGAGTCCGGGGACCCGGCGCTGCTCGCGGCCATGTGCCTGGCGTCGGTGGACCCGGCGATCGCCGAGCGAGTCCGCGAAGGCGATGTGCTGGTGACGGGGGCCGGCTGCGGCGCGGGCGAGGGCCAGGAGGAGGCGGCGCTGGCGCTGCAGGCGGCCGGCTTCGCCGCCGTCGTGTGCAGCTCGGCCGACCCGGGCTTCAGCGAGCAGGCGGCGCGGCTGGGCCTGCCGGTGCTGGAGTGCCGGGCGGCGCTGGAGCTGGCGGACGGCGCGCTGGTGCGGATCGACCTCGCCAGCGGGCGCATCGAGGACCGCGCGCACGGCACGCTGCTGCAGGCGGAACCTCTGCCAGAAGAGCTCATCGCCGCGGTGCGGCAGGCGCAGCTCTTCCGGCGCATGCGGCAGGTCGTCGATGAGGAGGGCCTCGGGGATTAGGGGCCAGCGCCAAGGAGGAACGTGACGACTCTCACCAACAAGCTCTTTCGCCGGCAGATCGTCGATCTGGCGCGCGCCGGCGCGGCGGTCGAGCCACGCTGCCCCCACGCTCCGCCGGCCGGCCAGTGCGGCGGCTGCACGTTCCAGGCGATCGCGTACCCGGACCAGGTGCGGGCCAAGCACCAGGCCCTGCGCAGCCTGTGGGCCGACGCGCTGCCGCCGGAGCAGGTCGAGCGGATCGGCTTCGTCGGCTCGCCGGACCCGTTCGGCTACCGCACGCGTATGGACTACGTCGCGAGCAAGGAGCGCTTCGGGCTGCGGCGCGGGGGCAAGTTCAACTACATCGTCGAGCTGCAGGAGTGCCACCTGCTGCCGCCGCACGGCTTCGCCGCCGCGCGCGCGGTCTACGAGCGGGCGATGGCGCTCGGGCTGCCGGACTACAACCTGCGCAGCCACGAGGGGTTCCTGCGCTACATCGTGGTGCGCCGCAGCCCCGACGACGAGCTGCTGCTGGCCGCCGTCACAGCGGCGCCGGATAGCGGCGGGGCCTACGCGGCGGCGCTCGAGGCGGTCGCGGAGCACGCGCTCGCGCAGCCCGGAGTGGTCGGCTTCCACTGGCTGGTGAACGACACGCGCACCGACATCTCCTTCGGCCGCGCCGAGCGGTACTGGGGCGCGGAGCACCTGCCGATGCGGGTGGGCGCGCGAACGCTGCAGATCGGGCCGAACACCTTCTTCCAGAACAACATCCACCTGCTCATGCCGCTGCTGGACGCTGTGAAGGAAGCGGTCGAGGCGCGCCTCCAGGGCGCCGCCAGCGCCGCCGTGGCCGATCTGTACGGCGGCGTCGGCACGATCGCGCTCCACATCGCGGATGCGGCGTCGCAGGTGGCGTGCGTCGAGTCGGTGGAGGAGAGCGCGCTTCTGGCGGCGCGGAACGCCCGCGCCAACGGGTGCGACAACGTCCAGGCCGTCGCCTCCGACGTGCTCCCCTTCCTCAGCGCGCAGGAGCCCGGCGCCTACGACGTGATCGTCGCCGACCCGCCGCGGACCGGGCTGGGGCCGGAGGTGTGCCGGGAGCTGCTGCGGCTGGCCCCGGAGCGCCTGGTGTACGTCTCCTGCAACCCGCTGACGCAGCTGGAGGACGTGCGGGCGCTGGCGGGCGGCTACCGCCTCGTCCAGCTCGCCGGGTACGACATGTTCCCCCAGACGCCGCACCTCGAGTCGCTGGCGGTCCTCGACCGGATCGCGGGCTGAGGGCGCTGGGCGGTGCAACTCGCGGCGCGCCGCCGTCGTAAATGCAGTACGACAACCGTGGCGTATCTCCCTCCGACCTCGGTCCGCAGCCTTCGTACCAGTTGCCGGGAGCGCAGGGCTGTGCTACGCTACTTTTGGAACAGCCGTCGATGACGACCCGCGCGACAGAGAGCAGGCCCCGTATGGCCGAGGTCAGAATCCTCTGCCCGAGCTGCCACAAGCCCAACACTCGCACGACCGAGAACTTCCGCACTGCGCGCTTCTGCCAGCACTGCGGCAAGGACGTCGTGCTCAACAACGCGCCCGGAAGCCGCGGGCCGCGCTACTACATCACGCGGATCATCAAGGAGGGCGGCCAGGGCGCGGTCTACGAGGTGATCGACGACGCGCAGCGCGTCTACGCCGTCAAGGAGATGCTCGATCGCTTCACGGACATGCGCGAGCGCGCCGAGGCGCTTGAGCGCTTCCAGGAAGAGGCGAACATGCTGCTCCGCCTCTCCCACCCGCGCATCCCGCGCGTGTACGCCAGCTTCGAGGACGAGGCGCGCCACTACCTGGCGATGGACTTCGTGCGCGGCGAGGACCTCGAGGACATCATCCGGCGCGAGGGGAGCATCCCCGAGCCGCAGGCGCTCGAGTGGGCCGACCAGATCTGCGACGTGCTGGAGTACCTGCACCGCCAGCGGCCGCCGATCATCTTCCGCGACATGAAGCCCTCCAACATTATGATCGAGCGCAACGGCGGCGTGAAGATCATCGACTTCGGCATCGCCAAGATGCTCCAGGGCTCCCAGCGCGGCACGCAGATCGGCACGCCCGGCTACGCGCCCCCCGAGCAGTACCAGGGCCTCGCGACCGTCGCCTCGGACATCTACTCCCTCGGCGCGACTCTGCACCACATGCTCACCGGGCGCGACCCGCGCGACGAGCCGCCGTTCTCGTTCCCGCCGGTCTACGGGCTCAAGCCGACCGTCTCGAAGCGCACCTCCGACGCGATCCAGCGGGCGCTGCAGATGAAGCCGGAGGACCGCTGGCGCTCGGTGGCCGAGTTCCGGGCGGCGCTGCGGCCCGCCCCGCAGCCAGCCCAGGTGCGCGTCGCGCCTGCCGCGCGCCCGGCCGCCGCAGCAGCGCAGGTGAGCGCGGCCCCGGCCCAGGGAGCTGGCTCCGCCGCCAAGGGCGCCCCAGCGCCCGCGCGCCCGGCGGCCAGGCCGGCGCCCGCCCCCGCGCCAGCCCGCCAGCCGGCACAGGCCCCCACACAGGCCGTCGCGCCGACGGCGCAGGCCGCACGGCCTGCGGCGCCGGCCGTCCCCGCACAGCGTGGGGGCGTCGGGCGCTTCTTCCGCCGGCTGCTGTTCACGCTGGTCGCGATCGTGCTGATCGGCGCGGCGCTGTGGTTCGCCTTCCCGGACGTGGTCGGGCGCTACGTGGATCTGCCGATCTCGATCCCGGGCAGCGCGCCGACCCCGGCGGTGCTGATCCAGCGGCCGTACTCGGTGGACCTGGAGGTGATCGTGCCGCCCGGCGGCGACGTGCGGGCCGCCTTCGAGGCCGCCTACACCAAGTCGGCGCAGGAGCTGTTCGGGCCGGAGACGCGGGTCAACACCAACGCCCCGCTGGCCTTCGTCGGCGGCGAGCCGCAGCTGCTCGGCGAGGACGCGACCGGCACCAAGTACCGCGCCACGATGAGCGGCTACGTGCTCGTGCCCCAGTAGAGACACAGCGGGCTAGGCCTTCCTGTAGCGCCCCATCAGACCCCGACTCCCATCAGCTCTTCGAGCCTCGATCAGGGCCGCGGCGTTCGCCGCGGCCTTCTGCTCTGCGAAGTATCGTCGGCGGTGAATTACACAATTACACTATTACAATTCTAATGCGCTGGCGCGGGCGGCGATGCTATACTACAGTGACCAGATTGTCCCTCATGCATCAGGAGTTACGCGGTCGGCGCGACCGCCTTCCCTCGCAGGAAGGTGCGAGGCAGCTATCCCGAAGGCCCTACCGCGTAAGTCCTGCAACGCATGGTTCGGCCGGGCCGCAGTCAGATCGGCAGAGGGTGGTTCGGCCTCGCCGCGCCGCACCATCCACGAGGACCGCAGCGCCGACGTGAGCCATGCGTCACGTGCGAACCGGAGAGATCAATGGCAACAGGGGTAACCGAGTGGGAATTCGCGGTAGCAGACGCGGCAGAGCGCGTCGGGCCCGCGGTGGTTAAGATAGAGACCGGGCGCGCAAGCCAGCGGCCGGGCGCGCCGCAGCAGGGCATTGGGTCGGGGGTGATCTACAGCAGCGAGGGGCACATCCTCACCAACGCTCACGTCGTGGCCGGCGCCTCGCGCGTGACGGTGACGCTGCCGGATGGGCGGCAGCTGCCGGCCGGGGTGCTGGGGGCCGAGCGCGAGCGCGACCTGGCGGTGCTGCAGGTCGGCGAGAGCGGGCTGCCGGTGGCGGAGCTCAGCGCCGCGCCGCTGCGCGTCGGCCAGCTGGTGGTGGCGATCGGCAACCCCTTCGGGCTGGACTTCACGGTGACCACCGGTGTGGTGAGCGCCCTCGGGCGGACGCTGCCGGTGGACGCCAACACCAAGCTCGAGCAGCTGATACAGACCGACACGCCGATCAACCCCGGCAACTCCGGCGGCCCGCTGGTGGACCTGAGGGGCCGCGTGGTGGGGATCACGACGGCCATCCTGCCGTACGCGCAGGGGCTGGGCTTCGCGATTCCCACCGCGACGGCGCTGGACGTGATCGCGCGCGTCACGGGGCGGCACCGCAGGGAGATCGGCAAGGGGGCGCTCGGCATCAGCGGGGTGGACGTGCGGATCGACGAGCAGATCCGCCGGGCGAACCGCATCAGCCAGGAGCGCGGAGTGCTCCTGCTGGAGGTCGCGCCGGGAGGGGCAGCGGCGCGGGCGAGCCTGCAGCGCGGCGACGTTCTGCTGGCGCTGGGCGAGCGCCCGACCGACAGCGTCGGCGCGCTGCGCTCGGCGATCCAGGCGCTCAAGGGCAGCAGCCCGTGGCGGGTCAGCTTCCTGCGCGGCGGGCTGAAGCGCCAGGTGAGCCTCGTGCCGGCGTCGTAGCGGCGTTCCGGCTGGCGCCGGCGTAGAGATGTTCCGATGGGGCGTCTCTGCGCCGGCTTTGTTTTCGTGCAGAGAAGAGGCCGGAAGATCGCGTGTGCCGCGCCCGAACCGGCGGTACAATAGATGCACCAAAGGCGGCCGGTTGTACGTCCAATTGAGGAGCGATAGAGCGGAGGGCCCGATGAGCTTTCTTGACAATATTTCGAAGAAGATCTCCGAGGGCGTGGAGCGCGCCAAGTTCGAGGCCGAGAAGCTGCAGCGCACGGTCGCGCTGCAGAACGAGCTCGCCGAGATCAAGCGCCAGCTCGACGCCAAGCGCATGGAGTTCGGCGACCGCGCGATGGAGCTCTACAAGGCCGGCAAGATCCAGTCGCCGACGCTGGGCGAGCTCATGCGCGCGATGGAGCAGCTGCAGGTGCGCCTGACGCTGAAGGAGGAGGAGCTGAAGCTCGCGCAGAGCCAGACCTACGTCGAGCCGCAGCCGAGCCCAGGGGCGCAGAGCGTGCCGATCAACGTGGAGCCGGCGACGCCCCCGCCGTCCGCGCAGACGCGCCCCGGCGGCGCGCCCGACACCAAGGTCTGCTCCAACTGCAGCTTCCAGATGCCGTCCAGCGCTGTGTTCTGCCCCAACTGCGGGCTGCGCGTGGCGCCGTAGGGACGCCGTAGGCGCAGCGCGCTGTGCTCTTGCTGCGCCCCTACGGCGTTGGCACGACACGGTCCTGGTCGATCAGCGCCGGCATGCGGTCGTGGCCGGTGAGCAGGCGGTACTCGGGCGTGGGCGGGAGCGTGAGCATGTACACCCGCGCCAGGTCGCCGCGCCGCACCAGGAAGCCCTGGATCCCGTGGTCGATGCCGAACCAGACCTTCTTCTCGACTCCCTGGAGGGCCGGGATCACGACCGGCGTGGGCCTGAGGTAGTTCCACTTGCCGGCCTCCAGGCTCTCCACCCGCACCCAGCCGGTCTTGGGCAGCTTGACGCTCTCCTCGCGGTTGCCCCAGTCGAAGATGCGCAGCTCGCCGTCGACGAGCGCCGGCAGGATCGGGCGCGCCTGCCAGAAGACCGACTCGACCACGCCGCTCGCGCGGGCGCGCTCGAGCTGCTCGGGCGTGTAGACCTCGGACAGCGCCGCCTCGAGCGCCGGGTCATACTTGAAACGCACTCCGCCGCACATAAGCCCTCCTCACATGTGTAGGTCGCAGCGCGCTGCGCCTCGCAGTGCCGAATCATGATACCCCAACGAACATCTGTTCGTCATCGGTCTCCCGACTTATCCACAAAATCCCTTACACATCCACAGGTTATCCACTAGAAGCATGTCGCATGGCTGTGCTATAATGCGAAGAGGGATACCGCCGCGCCTTCTCGGAAGCCGATTGGTTATGTACACCAGGCGCATTCCGATGGGCAATCGAATGACAGTTCCAGGCCGCCCCACGGATCTCTAGGCCATGCGAGACTCTTCCGTGGAGGCGTCCGGCGCTGATGTTGTAAAGAGATTATGACCCGGCGCCGCCCGCTAGCCACCGGCGGCCCGGGTCAGGTCTTCCTTCGCCAGTCTGCAATCTGCGGATCTGCAATAACCCCAGCGGGAGCGTGGAATGAACGACTTCGTCCACCTGCACGTCCACTCGGAGTACAGCCTGCTCGACGGGTACGCGGCGACGAGCGCGATCTGCGAGCGGGCGGCCGAGCTCGGTATGGACAGCATCGCGCTGACCGACCACGGCGTTATGTACGGGGCGATGGAGTTCTACACCAACGCCAAGAAGGCCAACATCAAGCCGATCATCGGCATGGAGGCCTACATGGCGCCCGGCTCGCGGGCAGAGCCGACCACCCGCGGCGGGAAGAACTACTACCACCTTCTGCTGCTCGCCAAGAACGAGACCGGCTACCGCAACCTGGTCAAGCTCACCACCCGCGCCCACCTGGACAGCAACGGCAAGGGCGTGTTCTCGCGCCCGCGCATCGACTGGGATCTGCTCGAGAAGTACCACGAGGGGCTGATCGTCACCTCCTCGTGCATCGCCGGCGAGGTGATCCAGCACCTGACCGAGCAGCAGAAGGAGCGGGCGCGCGAGACAGCGGCGCGCTACCGCGACCTGCTGGGCCCCGAGAACTACTACCTCGAGCTGCAGCTGCACGAGAACACCCCGGAGCTGGAGACGCTCAACGACGAGCTGCTGCGCATCTCCAAAGAGCTCGGCATCCCGCTGGTCGTCACCAACGACACCCACTTCGTCCGGCGCGAGGACCTCGAGGCGCAGAAGATGGTCATGGCCATGGGCTTCAACATGACCTACAAGGAGTTCTGCGCCAAGGGCTACGTGATGGACGAGAGCTACCACATCATGTCCGGCGAGGAGATGTGGCAGCGCTTCAAGCGCTACGGCACCGCGCCGCTGGAGAACACCCGGCGCATCGCCGAGATGTGCAACCTGAAGCTCGAGTTCGGGCGCGTCCAGCTGCCGCAGGTCGACATCCCCGAGGGCCACGACGCCGCCTCCTACCTGCGCCTCGTCTGCGAGGAAGGGCTGATGCGGCGCTTCAACGGCAACCCGCCCGAGGAGTACATCCGCCGGCTCGACTACGAGCTGGACGTGATCAACAAGACCGGCTTCCCGGACTACATGCTGATCGTCTGGGACTACGTGAAGTACGCGCGCTCGCGCGGCATCCCCTGCCTGCCGCGCGGCTCGGCCGGTGCCTCGCTGATCCTCTACTGCCTCGGCATCACCGATGTGGACCCGGTGGCGAACAAGCTGCTGTTCGAGCGCTTCCTCAGCCCCGAGCGCCTCGAGATGCCGGATATCGACATCGACTTCGCCGACAGCCGCCGCGGGGAGGTGCTGGAGTACATCGCCAGCAAGTACGGCCGCGAGAACACGGCCCAGATCATCACCTACGGCACGCTCGGCGCCAAGGCGGCGCTGCGCGACATCGGCCGCGTGCTCGACGTGCCGCTCAGCGAGGTGGACCGGATCGCCAAGCTCATCCCCGCGCTGCCGGTCGGCATCACGATCGCCCAGGCGCTGGAGAAGGTGCCGGAGCTGAAGCAGATCTACGACACCAACCCCGAGCTGCGCAACGTGATCGACTGGGCGCAGAAGGTCGAAGGGCGCATGAAGAGCGTCGGCACCCACGCCTGCGGCGTGGTGGTCAGCCGCAAGCCGCTGGAAGAGATCGTGCCGCTGCAGCGCACCACCAAGGACGAGAACGCGGTGATGGCGGCCTTCGAGGGGCCGACGCTGCAGAAGATGGGCCTGCTCAAGATGGACGTGCTCGGGCTCACCAACCTCTCGGTGGTGGCTGAGGCGCTCCAGTACATCTCGGAGACCACCGGGAAGAAGATGGAGCTGTCCGACATCCCGCTGGACGACAAGAAGACCTTCGAGAGCCTGAGCCGCGGCGAGACGACCAACGTGTTCCAGTTTGAGTCCGCCGGCATGACGCGCTACCTGAAGGAGCTCAAGCCGACCCGCGTGGAGGACCTGTACGCGATGGTGGCGCTGTACCGGCCGGGCCCGCTCGAGCAGATCCCGATCTACATCCAGAACAAGAACAACCCGAAGAACATCAAGTACCTGCACCCGATCCTCAAGCCCATCCTCGAGGACACCTACGGCGTGATCGTCTACCAGGAGCAGATCATGCAGCTGCTCCAGGACATCGCCGACTACACGCTCGGCCAAGCGTACATCGTGATCAAGGCCATCAGCAAGAAGGACAAGAAGCTGATGGCCGAGAACGAGGTCAAGTTCAAGGAGGGCTGCCTCAGGAAGGGGCTCACGAAGCAGCAGGCCGACGAGTTGTGGGAGCTGATCCTGCCCTTCGCCGGCTACTCCTTCAACCGGCCGCACTCGACGCTGTACGGCCTCTTGAGCTACCAGACGGCCTGGCTCAAGGTCAACTACCCGGTCGAGTACCTCGCCGCGGTGCTGAAGGGCGCCGGCGGCGTGACCGAGAACATCACCAAGGCGGTCAACGAGTGCCGCGCGCGCGGCGTGACGGTGCTCGGGCCGGACGTCAACACCAGCGGGCTGGACTTCAGCATCCGCCAGTTCCGCGACCCAAGCGACGGGCAGGTGAAGCGCGGCATCCTGTTCGGCCTGTGCGCGATCAAGGGCGTGGGCGCCGGCCCCATGGAGGCGCTGATCCGCGAGCGCGAGCGGGGCGGGCCGTTCAAGAGCCTCGAGGACTTCTGCGACCGGGTGGACCGCCACGCGCTCAACCGGCGCGTGCTGGAGAGCCTGATCAAGAGCGGGGCGATGGACAGCCTGCCCGGCACGCGGCGCCAGAAGCTCGCCATCCTCGACCAGGCGATCGAGGCCGGCGCCAGGGCGCAGAAGAACCGCGAGACCGGCCAGATCGATATGTTCGGCGGGCTCGCGAGCGAGGGCGACACGTCGGTCTCGTCCATCCCGCTGCCGATCATCACCGAGACCGCCGACGACCGCAAGGAGCAGCTGACCTGGGAGAAGGAGCTGCTCGGCGTCACCTTCTCCAGCGACCCGCGCAAGCAGGCGCTCGAGACGATGGATAAGTCCGACCTGACCCCGATCGCCGACCTGAAGGACCCGGAGCGGGCCGAGGAGCTGATCGGCAAGACGCTCACCTTCGCCGGGCTGCTCACCGGCGCGCGCCGCATCTCGACCAAGAAGGGCGACAGCATGCTCGTCGCCATGCTGGAGGACGAGACCGAGGAGACGGTCGAGCTGGTGGCGTTCCCCAAGAGCTTCGAGAAGTACCGCGACCTGCTTCAGGAGGACGCGCTGCTGCGGGTGACGGCCAAGGTGGACCGGCGCAACGACGGGGTCCAGCTGGTGCTCGAGGCCGCCGCGCCGCTCGACACGACGGCCCCGCCGCCTGACACAGGGCTGCCGACGGCGATGGACCTCGAGGGGATCGCGGACGCCGATGTGAACGGCGGGGCGGCGGACGTCGCCGGCGACGCACCCGTGCCGCCGGCCAACCCCGCGCCCGCCGACCCTGCGCCCGCCCCGTCTCCGGCCGCCCCCGAGCCCATCGCCGCGCCGGTGTCGATCATCAAGCCGCGGCCGAAGCCGGCGACGAACGGCAACGGCCACTCGAACGGCCACGCGAACGGCCACCGCGCCGATGCGCCCGGGCGCCCCAACGGGAGCGACGCGCCGGCGCGGAGCACCGCGACGCTGCGCCTGCGGCTCCCGGCCGCCCGCGACTTCGACGTCGGCGTGCAGCTGATGCAGCAGGTCTACGAGGTGCTGCGCGAGAACAGCGGCGAGGACACGGTGATCATCCACCTGCCGCGCGACAACGGCACGGTGCTTATGAAGGCGCGGTCCGGCGTCACCTGCACCGACGCGCTGATCGACCGCCTGAGCGGGATTCTCGGCCCGGAGCGGGTGGCGGTGGAGTAGCGGCTACGCCTCGCTGGGGCGCAGCGCCGTGCTGCGCCCCAGCGAGATCACCGCCAGCAGCGTGATCAGCAGGAAGGGGATGCTGATCAGGTTGAGGTAGACCCAGCCCGACGAGAAGACGACGATCCCGGCGGAGAGCGAGGCCAGCGCCTGCACGCCGAAGATGGTGAAGTCGTTGGTCGCCTGGGCCTTGAAGCGCTCCGCCGGCCGGTAGGCGCGCGCCAGCAGCACCGTCCCGCCGACGAAGAGGAAGTTCCAGCCCACCCCGAGGAGCACGAGCTCCGCCCAGTAGTGGACGAGCTGGCTGCCGGTGATGCCGAGGAGGACGCTGCCGAACAGCGTCAGCACCCCCAGCACCATGAGGCGCAGGACGCCGATCCGGTCGACGAGGAAGCCGGTGAAGAGCGACGGGAGAAACATGGCGATCACGTGGCTCTGGATCACCCGCGCGGTCTCGTCGATGCTGTAGTGGTGCATGGTGTGGAGGTGGATCGGCGTCGCCGTCATGGTGAAGGTCATCACGCCGTAGCCGACGGCGCCGGCGAGCAGGGCGACGCGGTAGACCGGCTGGGCCACGATCTCGCGCAGCGGCCGCTCCTCCCCAGGCGCCGCCTTCCCCTCCCGCACCCTCAGATCCCTGAGGAACAGCAGCAGCACCGCCAGTGACGCGTACAGGAGCGCGAGCCCGACGAAGGAGCCCACGTACTCGACGGCGAACCAGTCTTTGAGGCGCCTGCCGACCTCCGGCCCGATGAAGCCGGCCAGGATGCCGCCGACCAGGACGAACGACACGGCGCGCCCGGCGAAGTGTGGCTCGACGCTCTCGGTGGCGGCGAAGCGGTACTGCTGCACGAACGCGCCGTTCATGCCGGTCAGCAGCGTCGCGCAGCAGAACAGGACGAAGCTGCCCGCCCAGACCGCGTACGCCGCGATCAGGGCCGCCACCACCGCCCCCAGCGCGCCGAACACAAAGCCGGCCCGGCGCCCCACCCGCCGCATCAGGAGCGAGGCCGGGACCGTGGAGAGGGCGATGCCGACCACCTGGATCGTGATCGGGAGCGTGGCGAGCGTGGGCGCGGGGGCGAGGCGCGCGCCGACGATCCCGCCCACGAGCGCCATCAGCGAGATGCCCGAGCTACCGATCGCCTGCCCGATACTCAGCAGCGGGATGTTGCGCGAGCGCATGTCCGGCCTTTCGTCATCGAGGAGATCGGGCTAGTAGCCCGCGGCACCTCCGGTCACTCCTCCGTAATGGGCACCAGCCACTCCATTCCTTCGGGCGATCGCTGGGCGCTCCAGCCCGTGCCCGAGGCCCCCTCGACGCGCCACCAGGTGTAGCCGTCCGCCTCCTCCGGCCCCTCGAGCAGCCGGACCTCCTCACCCTCGGAGAAGGCCGCCCGCGCCGGCGCCTGAAGGCCCGGCCCCTCGCGCGCGCGCAGCGGCCGCCCGCCGGTGTTCGACACGCGCGCCAGGCCGCCGACCCGCAGCACAACCGGTGTCGGCGACGGCACTGTGGTGGCGGTGGGGAAGATCGGCGTCCGCTCGACGGCCACCTCGGCGACATTCGAGACGGCGGTGGGCTGCGCGGTCACCGCCGGGGCTCCGATCGTCTGCGGGGCGCGGCGGCCGAGCACGCTGTACGCGCCGACGCCCAGCCCCAGGAGCACCACGGCGACGATCGCGAGCCGGAACACGAGCGGGCGCGGGCCGGAGCCATCGCCGAGCCAGTAGAGCCGACGCCGGGTCCGGTTGTAGCCACGCCGGTAGTGGTAATAGTGCTCGTAGTAGAAGGGGTGCGGCGTACCCTGCTCGGCATCAGCCACGCCGCGACGGTACATTTCTTCGGTATCCATCGCGCACCTTCGCGCGGCCCGTGTTGGCTGACGCAACACCGGGCATAGCGATGCGCCAGCGGCACTTCCCATCCGTGACGGCGCCGAGGAGAGCCGCTCCGGCGCACAGAACCCAGATCCTAATCAGCTAACGATCAAATCGTCACGACCCAGCTCGCGGAGAATGCGCGGGTACATCTCGTACATCGGCTCGACCGCGGGCAGCAGCTTGAGGATCTTCGGGATCGGCCCCCTCGCGACGATCTGGCGGCGTGCCAGCGCGGCCATCAGGTTCACCTTGCCGTGCCAGAACTGATGCGCCACATCGGCCTTCATGCTCATCTCCACGTCCGGCTTCAGGCCCGTGTCGTCACCCCAGAGCACGTCGAAGTAGGCATCCTCCTGGGTGGGCGGCGCAGCGGCATTGATCGTCACCACAGCAGCCGGCTCCTCGTAGCGGAACTGGATGACGAGGTGCGAGTCGCGGATCTTCGGGGCGATCCGGCTGTCTCGCTTCGCTTCATCGTAGAGCTTCCCCAGGCAGGTATACAGCTCATCATAGCTCTTGAAGACCGGCATGCGCTACTCCTTTGAGCTGGGGGAAAGAAGCCTTCGCATTATAGCACACCGTCCCTCGCCCAACTAGACCTCGTCGCGGTCGTCCGGCAGCAGCGCGCTGGAGGCGTGGCGCAGGAAGATCAGGCCGGCCTCCATGCGGTTGCTGACCTTCAGCTTGCCGATGATGTTGCTGACGTGCTTCATCGCGGTGTGGTAGCTGATGTCGAGCCGCTCGGCGATCTCGCGGTTGCCGATCCCCTCCGCGACCAGCTGCAGGATCTCCACCTCGCGCGGGGTGAGCTCCTGGAGCCGCGCGGCCGGGCCGCTGAGCGCCGGTGGGCGCGCCGCCCTGCGCATCACATCGGCGCTGAACAGCACCCCGCCCTCCATCAGCCGCCGCACGGCGGTCAGGTAGGAGGAGGGGGGGAGATCCTTCGAGAGACAGCCGCCCGCGCCGGCGAGAAACGCGGCGCTCTGCAGCGAGCGGGCCTCGTGCTCGTAGGCGACGAGCAGCAGCACTGGCAGCTGCGGCTGGAGGGCGTTGAGCATGCGGATGTAAGCCAAGCTATCCACCCCCGGCAGGTAGCGGTCGAGGATCAGCAGGTCCGGCTCGCCTTCGATCATCCCGCGGTCGAGCGCGTCGCCGTCCTCGGCCTCTACCACCACCTCGTGGCCGCCGTTCGTGAGATGGTAGGCAAGGCTCTGCCGAAATAGCGTTTGCTGATCGGCTAGTACGATGCGCGCACGGCGTGGCGCCATGTCACGTCTCCGCTACAGCCGCATCCCATCTGTCTGCTGCTCAGCCCGCGGCGTTCAAGGGCGCGCAGAGCATTTGTTCTGGCGATCTCAGCAGTCCCCAGTGTGGCGTGCTAGACCCCAAGCACCCACACCTACCTAGACTCAGGTATAGTAATACCCAATCTCAGGTACCTGAATCCCAGCACGAAGGCCTACTAGTATTTGTATACAGCTATACCAGTATCCCAGTACCTGGGGAAAGTTAGCGCATTATAACAGGCTGAAGCGATTGAAAGATAAGTTAAAGCTACTATAGCACACAGACATGGCGTTGTGCTATGCTCCGAATAGTATTCGTTGACCGTTTCTTAAAAAACCGGCTCCGGTCTGCAATGCTTATCGACACCACCATCCGCTCCCCCAATAACGCCCCGCGCGGCAACCACACAATCTCGATGATCGTGCTGCACGCCACCGCGGGCTCGGCCCGCAGCGCGCTGGCATGGCTGACGAACCCAGCCGCGCGCGTGTCGGCGCACTACCTGATCGACAAGGGGGGGCACATCTACCAGCTGGTGCCCGATGAGCTAGTGGCCTGGCACGCCGGCCGGGCGAGCTGGCGCGGCCAGTCTGCGATCAACGAGATCTCGCTCGGCATCGAGCTTGAGAACGCCAACAACGGGCGCGACCCGTACCCGCAGGCGCAGCTGGACGCGCTCGTCGAGCTGACCCGCGAGAAGGTGCAGCGCTACCGCATCCCGCCGGAGAACGTCGTGCGCCACCTGGACGTCGCCGTCCCGCGCGGGCGCAAGAACGACCCGGCCGGGTTCGACTGGCCGAAGTTTCGCGCGCTGGTCTTCGAACAGCTACCGCCGCCGCCGCCCGAGCGCCCGCCCCGGCCAAGCCCGCCGGCCGAACAGCGCGCGGCGCTGGCGCGGGCGGTGCTCACGGAGGCCTACCGCCAGTCCGGGGCGGTCGAGTGGCCCGACTGGTCGATGGCGCGCACCGCCCGCGTCGAGTCGCTCGGGCTGCCGGTCGGCCCCTCGTTCGACCTGACCGTCGGGCGGCGCAACTACATCGCCCAGTCCTTCGGGCGGGACACGCTCGCCAGCCCGATCGGCGAGTGGCGCACGGTGATCCGGCTCGGCGCCGGGAAGATCGCCGGCGACCCGCTGCGCGAGGCGCTGGTGCGGGCGGTGTACGAGCAGGCCGGCGAGACCTACCGGCCCGACTGGGCGTTCCACCAGTTCGCCGAGCGCGAGCCGATCGGCCCGCCGCTCACGCCGAGCTACCGGCTCACCGTCGGCGGCGTCGAGTACGTCGCCGCAACCTACGCCCTGGATGTGATCTACTCGCCCGTCGGGCGCTGGAAGGAGATCGGCCGGCTGAGCGACCTGCTGCGGCGCAACGCCGAGCCGGAGCTGGCGGAGGCGCTTCTGGAGCGCATCTACGCGCGCGCCGGGAGCCGCCTGCGCCCCACGTGGCCGCTGTACCAGTACGCGCAGCGGGAGCAGCTCGGCGCCTCGCTCGGGCCGAGCTTCCGCGTATCGGTCGAGGGACGCGACTACGTCGCCGAGGCGTTCGCGCTCGACGCGCTCATCTGCGAGATCGGTCGCTGGGATCAGATTGAGCGCCTGAGCGCGCTGCTGGATATGTAGCCCCAACCAAAGCCGGACGTTCCCTCCCGCTTACGAACCCCGGCGCCACCACGACGTGGCCGACGAGCCCCGGTGCTCGCTGGACAAGAGTTTGTTTACTGGCGTCACTGAGGTAGCTCTATGATGATCTCTGCACCCCAGCTCCACGTCCGCACCGCGGGCCACGTCCGTGCCGGCTCCGGAAGCCGCTCTGGCCGCCTGCGCGAGCGCGCCGCGCACGGCGGCCTCATCGCCGGCACCGCCCTGCGCTGCTTGGTGCTCCTGCTCGGCGCCGTCTCGTGGGGCGGCGAGCTCGTGGACGGCCGGGCCCTCGCGGCCGGCGCGCTGGTCGCCGTGCTCGCCCTCGCCGCCGCCGTTGCCCGGCCGCTGCCCAGCTGGGGGTTACTGCTGGCGGACGGCGCCGCGCTCGGGCTGCTGGTGTACGCCACCGGCGCGGGCTCGAGCCCGTTCCTGACGCTCACGCTGGCGCTGGTCGCGCTCGGGGCGCTCGGCGAGGGCCGGCGCGACGCCCTGATCGGCGGCGGGATCGGGGTCCTGCTGCTGCTGGCGATGGGCCTGGCCGACGAGCCCAGCGCGGACGGGCTGCTGTTCAGCGTGGCGGTGGCGCAGGCGGCGGCGGCCGGGCTGGTGGCCTGGGCGCTCGGGCCGGGGAGCACCCTCTTCAGCGCGCGCCCGCACGAGGCCGACGAGGCGGGTGACGCCGCGCAGCGCTCGCTCGAGTGGCAGCGCCTGAACCTCTCGGCCGTTAGCACCTGCGCCACGCCGGAGGATCTGCGGCGGCGGGCGGCCGAGCGGGCGGTGCAGATCGCCGCCGCGCCGGCGACCGTCGACCTCGGCGACGGGCAGTACACCGGGCCGGGCGGCGCCTCGGGCTACACCTTCTCGTTCGCGGTGCGCGAGGCGGCCCCCGGGCGGATCACGGTCCACGGCACGGCGCTCAGCCAGGCGCAGCGCGAGGCGCTCGAGCACCTGGCGACGCTGGTCGGGATGCGCGCCTCCGAGCTGCGCTACGCCCAGAAGCTGGAGCGGCAGCAAGAGGCGATGCAGGCGCTCTGGGAGGCGGCCGGGATCGTGCGGCTCACGCCGGGCCTGGACGACACCGTGCGGCACGTCTGCCGGCGGCTCGCGGAGGCGCTCGAGCTGGAGTGGCTCGCCGTGGTCGGCCCGAGCGACCGCCAGACGATCGCCCCGCTGCTGGTCGCCCGCGGGCGCCCCGGCGACGCGCCGCGCATGCAGGGCGCCCAGCTGCGCGTGGCGGCCGAGGCCATCCGCACCGGCAGGCCGCTGGTGCGCAGCGAGGGGGACGCGGCGCTCGCCTGCCTGCCCATGCGCCTCGCCGGCGACACGCCGCTGGCCCTGGTGGCCCTGGGTGACACCGGCGAGGCTGGCACGCAGGCGCTGCTGATGGTGTTCGGGGACATGCTGGCGCAGGGGCTCGGGGCGGCCTAGCTCGACACGCCGTTCGCGGGACAAGCGCGGTGGGGCGGAGCCTCTCCCCCCGCCGCTCTGCCACAGGAAGAAGGGCGTGGCGGCCGCCGGCCTCCACATCTTCAGCCAGCGAAGGCCGGGCGCGGGGAGCGCCCACGAGAGAGCGCAGCCTCAGAGAACAAGCAAGAGACTATGGATATGGCAGAAACTATACAGATTGTGATGGCAGTGGTGCTGTTCGTGGCCGGCATGGCCATGCTCATCAGCGGCCTGCTGATCATCATGACCCGCGAGTACCAGGAGACGATGCGGGTGCTCTCCAACCAGTCGACCCGCCTCAGCGGCAAGGCGATCACCGACATCGGGGTGCAGCCGGCGCTCGAGGGCACCGCGCAGCTGCTCGAGTCGGTCACGCGGCTGGTGCAGACGGCGATCGGCACCGGCGCGTTCCTCTGCCTGCTGGGCACCGTGATCTGCGGGCTCAGCTTCTGGCTGCTGATGCTGCTGCGTGGCTAATGAAGCGGGGGATGACTATGACGCGAGCGCAGAACAGCTGGCTCCTGGGCTACCTGCGGACGCTGGCCGAGGGGCTGCCGTTCCGCGAGGCCCGCACCGTCGCGCCGCTGTGGCTGGCGGCCGAGCGCAGGGTGGCGCCGGGCCAGGCCGACGCGTGCGGGCCGGCGCGCCTGACGATCCAGATGGCGGCGGAGGTGTACCAGCGCCTGGTGGTGGCCGGGCCGGCCGGCGCCGGCAAGACGACATCGCTGCGCCAGCTGGCCAGCGGGCTGGCCGAGGCGATCCTGGCCGCCGAGGAGCGGGGCGGCTCACGCGGGCAGGCGCAGCGCGGCACGGAGGCGCTGCCGCTGCCGCTCTACGTCGAGCTCGCGCACTTCAGCAACGACCTCCGCGCGGCGCTGGAGATGTCGTTCGGCCCCGGCGCCCCGCCGCTCGATGATCTGGCGCGCGGCGGGCAGCTGCTGTTTCTGCTCGACGGGCTGGACGAGCTGGCGCCCGACGCGCAGCTGATGAGCCTCTCGGCCCTGGCGCGCGCGTTCGCAGGGCTCGGCGGGCAGGCGCGCTGGATCATCACCTGCCGCACCGAGAACCTGCCGCTGTTCCGCCCGTGGCTCGGCACAGCCGAGGTGCGGCTGGTCCAGCCGATGCGCTGCCGGGACGCGCTGGCGATCGTTCAGCGCCAGTGCGGCGACGAGCTGGCCGAGTGGCTGGGGCGCGCCGATGACCTGGCCAGCCTCGCCACCCGGCCGCGCTGGCTCAGCGGGCTGCTCGCGCTGGCCGAGGCGGGCGCGATCGCGGCGCCGTTCAGCCGGGGAGGCGTGCTCGCGGCCTGGATCCCGGCGGTGGTGCAGGCGGCGCTGGCGGCGCACGGGTGGCCGCCCGAGCTCTCGCTGGCGGTGAACGGGCTTCCGGCGCTCGCCGACGCGCTCGAGCAGAGCCAGCGGGAGTCGCTGCCGCTCGACCAGGCCGAAGCCATCCTGGCCGACCTGCAGCTGCCGGCCCTCGCCGCCGAGCGCTCCAGGCCCCGCGACGGGCGCGCCGACCGGTCACACCCGGCCGACGACCAGCAGGGGGCGGGCGGCAGCGCGATCAAAGTGCTGCTGGCGGCGGGCATCCTCACGCTGGACTACGAGCGCCAGCTGGTGAGCTTCCGCCACCCGACGCTGCGCGCCTTCGCCCAGGGGATGCTGCTGGCCCAGAGCGACCCGGAGCACTGGCCGGCCAGCGCGCTCGGCCGCGCGTCGTCCGACGCGGTGGTGTTCGCCTACAGCCTGTGCACCAGCCGCGAGGCCGCGCTGAGGCGGCTGCTGACGAGCGGGGCGGTAAGCCTCGCGGTGCGCTGCATGATCGACGCCGAGCCGCCCGAGCGCTTCGACGCCATGCTGGCGCGCAGCGTCTCGCTCACGCCGCCGCTGCGGGTGATGATCGCCGACGCCTTCGCCGCCGAGGGCATGGCGAGCGCCGCACGCGAGCAACTCGAGCAGGCCGGCGCCGAGGGGTACGATGAAGCCGGCCTGTTCGGGCGTCTCGGGGAGCTCTACAGCGCGGCTGGCGAGTGGCGCCTGGCGCGGGCCGCGTACGAGCAGGCCCTCGCGCGTGAGAGCGACGACCTGCGCTACCGGCAGCAGCTCGGGGTGGTCTACAGCCGCCTGGGCAACCTGGAGCAGGCGTCGGCCGCGCTCGAGAGCGTGCTCGACGCACAGCAGCGGCGCTGGGCCGAGGCCGCCCACGAGCTGGGCAACGTGTATCTGCAGCTCGGGCGGCTCGAGCGGGCGCTCGAGGTGTTCCGGCAGGCGAGCGTCTTTCTTCCGCGCGAGTGGAGCTACCGCCGCGCGGCGGCGGTGGCCCTGCGGCGGCTCGGGCGGCTGGCGGAGGCCGAGGCGGAGCTGTCGGCGCTGCTGGAGGCGGGCGACACGGCGCCCGAGACCTTCGCCGAGATCGGGCGGGTCTACGCCGAGACCGGGCGCCACGCGGAGGCCGAGGCTGCGCTCGCCAAAGCCGTGGCCCTGGAGCCCGGCGACGCCTCGCTGTACCTGCAGCTCGGGCGGCTGCGCCACGCGCTCGGCGACTACAGCGCGGCGCGGGCGGCGCTGCGGCGGGCAGCCGAGCTCACCCCCGACGACGCCGAGCTGCACTACGAGCTCGGCCGGGTCGCCGAGTCGTGCGGGGAGTACGAGACGGCGCTCGCCTCGTTCCGGCACGCCATCCGGCTGGCTCCCGGCAACGACCGCTACCTGCGCGCGCTCAGCGCCCTGCTGCACGAACGTGGCGAGGAGGACGAGGCGGTGGCCGTGCTCCGGTCGGTGCTCGAGCTGCGCCCGGACTCGCCCGAGGTGCTGGCGGACCTGGCGCGGCTGCTGTGGCGCGGCGGGCGCCACGAGCAGGCCCTGGAGGCATACCGCCAGGCGCTGGCGCTCGCGCCGGACAGCGTGGAGATCGAGCACGCGCTGGGACAGGCGCTGCGGCAGATCGGCCAGGCGCGCGAGGCCCTGCGCCACCTGCGCGCCGCCGCCGACCGGGCCCCGGACCGCCCCGACGTTCAGTTCGACGCCGCAGGGACGGCCGAGGCGCTCGAGATGTGGGACGAGGCGCTGGAGCGCTACGAGCGCGCGGTGGCGCTCGCCCCAGACCGGCACGAGTACGCGCGCGCCGCGGCGGCGCTCCACGCCCGGGCCGGCAACCAGCCGCGCGCCCGGCAGCTGCTCGCCCGCGCGCTACGCCATGCCCGGCGCGACGCCGCCACCCTGTACAGCGCCGGTCTGCTGCACAGCTCCGCGGGGCGGTGGGAGCGGGCGATCGCGGCCTTTCGCCGCGCGCTGCGATCCGCGCCGGACCCGCAGTACGCCGACGCCTACGGGCAGGCGCTGCTGGCCGCGGGCCGCCCCGACGACGCGTGCGCGGTCCTGAGCCGCGCGCTTCAGTCCGCCCCCGAGGACGCCCGGCTGCTGCTGCGCTACAGCCAGGGGCTGCAGGCGCGCGGAGAGCTCGAGGCGGCGTACCGCGCGGCGCGCCAGGCGGCGCAGATGGCGGACACCGATCCTGCAGCGCTGCTTCACGCCGGCCAGCTGGCGCTGCAGCTCGGGCGCTGGAATGAGGCGCAGGCGCTTCTCGACCACGCCGCCACCCTGGCGCCGCAGCTGGGCGCGGCGCACCTGGGGCGCGCGCAGGCGCTGCTCATGCTCGGCCAGCCCGAGACCGCGCTGACGGCGGCGCGGGCGGCGGCGGAGCACGCGCCCGAGAGCGCCGAGGCCGCGCTGATGGTCGGGCTGGCGCTGGAGCGGCTCGGGCGCGACGCTGAGGCGCGGCCGGCGCTGGAGCGCGCGGTCGCGCTGCAGGAGACACAGGCCCCCGCGCTGACCGCGCTGCGCGATATCTGCGCCCGAACGGGGGACCTCGAGGCGGCGATCCGCTACGCGCGGCGCGTAGTCGACCTGCCCGCCGCGTCGGCCGAGGACCTGCTGCGGCTCGGCGAGCTGCTGGCGGCCACAGGCGCGCTCGACGAGGCCCAGGAGCTGTTCGAGCGCGCGCTGGAGCGCGGCGAGCAGCCACAGGCGCCGGATGTCGCGCCGGCGGCCGAGGCGGCCACCGTCCGCTTCGCGCGGCCGAGCCACTCCCCGGCGCCCGCCGGCCTTGTCGTCGCCCGGTCGCACGCCGGGCTCGGCGATATCTTCGCCCGCGCGGGGCGGTGGGACCGCGCCCGCTGGCACGCCGAGCAGGCGATCGCGCAGGAGCCGGAGCGCGCCGAGCACCGGGCGCTGCTGGCGCGGGTGCTGGCTGGGATCGGCGACGCGCGTGGGGCGATCGCGGCCTACACCGCGGCGCTGGAGCGGGCGCCCGACCGGCCCGACTGGCAGCGGGCGCTGGGCGACCTCTACCAGGCGGCCGGCGACCACGCGGCGGCGCTGCCGCACCTGCGGCGGGCGGCGGTGCTCGAGCCGCAGCCGGAGCACCACTACGCGGCGGCCCGCAGCCTGCGGGCGCTGGGCGATCTGGCGGGCGCGGCCGAGGCGCTGGAGCGGGCGCTGCTGCTGCGGCCCGACGCGCACCAGTGGCGGATCGAGCTGGCCGAGATCTACATCGAGCGCGGGTGGGACGGCGAGGCGGTGGCCGAGCTAGGGCACGTCCTGGCGAGCACGCCGGACGACGCGCGTCTGTGGCGCATGCGCGCGGGCGCGCACTTCCGCCTGCGCAACCTGGACGCCGCCCGCGCCGACCTGGTCCAGGCGCTGCGGCGTGACGGGCGCGACGCCGCGAGCTACGCGCTGCTGGCGCGCGTGCTGTACGAGCAGAGCTTCGACGCGCGGGCGCTGGATGCGGCGCGGCGCGCGGTGGAGCTGGAGCCGGCCGAGCCCGAGCACAGGGCGCTGCTGGCGCGCGTGCTGCGCGCCCTCGGGCGGCGGGCCGAGGCCGCCGCAGAGCTGCAGGCGGCGCTGGCCGACGGCGGGCCGGCGGCGTGGTGGGCCGACCTGGCCGAGGACTGGGAGAGCCTCGGGGAGACGGAGCGCGCCGCAGACGCCTGGCGTAAGGCGGCCGAGGCCGCTCCGGGCGACGCCACGCCGCGCTTCCGGCTCGGCAGGCTGCTCGCCAAGGCCGGCGACCTGCGCGGGGCGATCCAGCGGCTGCGCGAGGCCGTCTCGCTCCGGCCGGACTTCGCGTCCGCGCGGGCGCGGCTGGCCGAGATGCTCATCGCGCGCCTGGGCTTCGCCCTGCTCGAAGCCGGGGTGGAGGCCGGCCTCGCGGCCGTCATGGCCAAGGCGGGCGGCGACGACCAGACGGGTGAGCCGGGCTCGGCCGCGACGGCCGCCGAGGCGCTGGAGCATGCGCGCCAGGCTGTGGCGCAGAACCCGCAGGCGGCGGAGCACTGGCGCGCGCTGGGGGCCGCGCTGCGCGCCAGCGGCCAGACAGAGGAGGCCGTCGACGCCCTGCGGCGAGCGCACGCGCTCGACCCGGCCGATGCTGCGGCGGCCGGGCTGCTGGGCCTCGCCCTGCTGGAGAGCGGCGAGCCCGAGGCGGCAGCCAGCGCCTTCGCGGCCGCATCCAGCGCAGCGCCGGACGCGGCCGAGTACCACGGGCTGCTGGGCATCGCCTACCAGCGGCTGCTGCCGGCGCCGGAGGACCCGGCGGAGCCGGGGGAGGCAGCGGCGGAGGCCATGCTGGCCAGGGCGCGGGAGCCGCTGCAGCGAGCGCTCGCACTCGCGCCGCAGGACCCGCGCTGGTGGCACGCGCTCGGCGCGGTGGAGCAGGCTGGCGGGCGGCACGAGGAGGCGATCGCCGCCTTCGACCGCGCGCTCGAAGATGCCGAGCGGGCGGCGCCGGAGCCCGACGCCGCAGACCAGGCCGCGGGCGACGAGGAGCCGAATGCGGCGGCCGATCAGATGCCGGCAGGCGCCTGGACCGGCCTGCAGCCGGCCCTGAGCCTTGAGACCCGCCGCCTGCGCGCGCGATCG
Organism: uncultured Roseiflexaceae bacterium; assembly: GCA_937974195.1. GTDB lineage: Bacteria > Chloroflexota > Chloroflexia > Chloroflexales > Roseiflexaceae > CALJIC01. The sequence goes on from CALJIC010000200.1 coordinate 69,896, forward strand.
CTCTACCGGCTCGGGCGGCTGGCGGAGGCGCGCGCCGACCTGGAGGCGGCGCTGCGCGACCCGGCCTTCCGGCGGAGCGACGAGCTGTACCTGCTCGG
>CALJIC010000201.1 GCA_937974195.1 uncultured Roseiflexaceae bacterium
GTGGGCGCGCACCGCCCGTGCTACAATCGTCCTATGCGTCCGCCCAGTTAGCCAGGAGGTCTCTCATGCGACTGGAGCGCAACCTCGGGATGGACCTGGTGCGCTGCACCGAGGCCGCCGCCCTGCGCGCCGCCCGCTTCATGGGCCGCGGCGATAAGAACGCCGGAGACCAGGCGGCCGTCGACGCGATGCGCTTCGTGCTCGACAGCGTGCCGATGGACGGCGTGGTGGTGATTGGCGAGGGCGAGAAGGACGAGGCGCCCATGCTCTACACCGGCGAGCGCGTCGGCAGCGGCGCCCCCCCGGAGGTCGACGTCGCGGTCGACCCGATCGAGGGCACCACGCTGCTCGCCGAGGGCATGCCCGGCGCGATCTCAGTCGTCGCCGTGGCCGAGCGCGGCGCGCTCTACAACTGGTCCGGCATCGCCTACATGGACAAGCTCGCGGTGGGCGAGGCGGCGCGCGGCGCGATCGACATCGAGGCCCCGGTCGCCGAGAACATCCGCAACGTCGCCCGCGCGCTCAAGAAGCAGGTCGAGGACGTCACCGTGGTTGTGCTGGACCGGCCGCGCCACAAGGAGCTGATCCGCCAGATCCGCGAGACCGGCGCGCGCATCAAGCTCATCCTGCACGGCGATGTGTCGGCCGGCGTGATGACCGCGATCGACGAGCCCCCGGCCGACATCCTCATGGGCATCGGCGGGGCGCCCGAGGCGGTGATCACCGCCTGCGCGCTCAAGTGCATCGGCGGCGAGATCCAGTGCAAGCTCTGGCCGCGCAACGACGAGGAGCGCCAGCTGGCGGCCGCCAATCAGATCGACCTCGGGCGGGTCTACCGCACCGAGGACCTGGTGCAGGGCGAGAACATCTTCTTCGCCGCCACCGGTCTCACCGACGGGGAGTTCCTGCGCGGCGTGCGCTTCTTCTCCGGCGGCGCCTCCACCCACTCGGTCGTGATGCGCTCGGCCTCCGGCACCGTGCGCTACATCGAGTCGCGCCACCACTGGAACAAGCTGATGCGCATCTCGGGGGTGGACTATCTGCGCGGGACGCCGTAGAGGCACCGGCAGGGGCGCAGCACGCTGCGCCCCGCTGCGCCCCTACAGCACCCCCACGGTGCTGTGATCGCCGAGCACGAGGCGGTAGGCCTTGGGCTTGAGCGGCGAGCGGGTCACCTCCACGTACCGCCCGATCAGGCTGTCCTCGAGGCGGTGCGGCAGGTCGCGGATCACACAGTGCTCCAGCACGATCGAGTGCTCGATCTCGCTCGCCTCGATCAGGCAGTGGTGGTAGATCGACGTGTACGGCCCGACGTAGCTGTTCACGATGCGCGTCGACTCGCCGATGATCGCCGGGCCGCGGATGGTGCTGTTGATGATCTCCGCCCCGGCCTCGATGATCACCTTGCCGATCAGCTGCGAGTCGCGGTCCACGTAGCCCGCCACGCCGCCCGTCAGCTCCTCGAGGATCAGGCGGTTGGCCTCCAGCATGTCGTCCTTCTTGCCGGTGTCGATCCACCACCCCTCGTGGACGTAGGGCACGACCCGCCTGCCGTGCGCCATCAGCCAGCGCAGGGCGTCGGTGATCTCCAGCTCGCCGCGCCACGAGGGGCGGATCGCCTCCACCGCATCCCACACGCTCGAGTCGAACATATAGATGCCGACCAGCGCCAGGTCGCTCTTCGGCTCGCGCGGCTTCTCCTCCAGGCCGATGATCTGGCCGTGCTCGTCCAGCTCGGCCACGCCGAACTGCCGCGGGTCCGGGACGCGCGTGAGCACGATCTGGGCGTTGGCGTCGCTGTGCGCGAACTGCTCGATCAGCGGCGCGATGCCGCCCTGGATGCAGTTGTCGCCCAGGAACATCACGAAGCGCTCGTCGCCGAGGAAGGGGCGCGCGATCTTGACGGCGTGGGCCAGGCCGAGCGGCTGCTCCTGAGGGATGTAGGTGATGCGCACGCCCCAGCGCTTGCCGTCGCCCACCGCCGCGCGCACCTCGGGCCCGGTGTCGCCGATCACGATGCCGATCTCGTCGATGCCGGCGTCACGGATGGTTTCGATCACGCGGAACAGTACCGGCTTGTTGGCAACCGGCACGAGCTGCTTGGCGCTGGTGTAGGTGATCGGCCGCAGCCGCGTCCCCTTCCCACCGCTCAGAACCAGCCCTTTCATTGCGAGTGCTCCTTCCTCATTGATGTGACTGACGCGGTGGCCTTGCCCCCGCACTCCCCAGAAGGGGTTTGAGGAGGCGCTGCCTCCCAGGAAATGCTCTCTGTCCGCCGCTGCGCGGCTCAAAAAGTATCCGTGGAGGGCCATCGGCCCTCCACGCCATTCTACTTCGTGAAGGCGGCGGGCGTGGTCGTAAAGCGCTTCGCCCGCCGCACCTGGCCCGCCCGAGCGGCCTGGGAGCGCCTCACGTCGCCGGGCGCTGGGCCGGCTGCTCGCCGGACGCCGGGCGGCTGCGCATGATCGTCGGGATGATCCCCAGGGCCGCGAGGGTCGCCGCCAGGAGCATCGCGGTCTGCAGCCCGGCGACGAGCGCGTCGGTCGGCGCGGACGTGATCGGGTCGTACAGCCGGCCGGCCGCGGCCGTGACCTGCGTCGCCCACACCGCGCCCGCGATCGCCACGCCGGCCGTCTGGCCGAGCGTGCGCATCACCGCCAGCAGGCTGCCCGCCACGCCCAGCGCGCTGCGCGGCGCGCTGCCCATGATCAGGCTGTTGTTCGGCGACTGGAACATACCGAAGCCGACGCCCATCAGCATCATGCGCAGGATCACATCGAGCTGCGAGCTGTGGGCGTTCAGCGTGGAGAAGCTCGCCAGCCCGAGCGCGGTGAGCGCCAGGCCTGCCGTCCCGAGCCAGCGGGCGCCGAAGCGGTCCGACAGCCGGCCGCTGATCGGCGAGACGAGCGACAGGACGATCGGCGAGGCGATCAGCGTCAGCCCGGTGCGCTGCGGGTCGTAGCCGAGCACGTTCTGCAGGTAGAAGGGCATCAGCAGGAAGTTGAACGCCCCGGCCAGGAAGGACGTGAAGGCCGCGAGCAGGCTGAGGCTGAACGAGGCGCTGCTGAACAGGCCGAGGTTGATCATCGGCGATTCAGTGCGCCGCTCCCACAGCACGAACGCCACCAGCCCGGCCAGGCCGCCCGCCAGCGCCGCCACGGTGCGCCAGTCGCTGAAGCCCCACACCTGGCCCTCGGTCAGCGCCAGCAGTATCAGCAGAAGGCCGCCGGCCAGCAGCGCGGCGCCCGCCAGGTCGAAGCGCTGCTCGCTGCGCTGGCGGTCATCGTCGAGGGCGCGCAGCGAGAGCAGAATCGCGGCGATGCCGATCGGGATGTTCACGTAGAAGATCGACTGCCAGCCGGCCACGCGCAGCAGCAGGCCGCCCAGCACCGGGCCGGTCAGGATGCCCGCGGCGACGATCGTCCCGGTGTAGCCGAGCGCCTGGCCGCGCTGATGCGGCGGGAAGGCCGTCACGAGCAGCGCGGGGCCGAGCGCCTGCAGCATCGCCGCGCCAAGCGCCTGCACCACGCGGAAGGCGACCAGCGACCCGACGTTCCAGGCAAGCCCGCACAGCGCCGAGCCGACGGTGAACACGACGAAGCCAGCCAGGTACACCCGGCGCTTGCCGATCATATCTCCCAGGCGCCCCATGCTCGGAAGCAGGCAGGTGATCGCCAGCAGGTACGCCAGCACCACCCACTCCACCTCGTGCAGCCCGGCGCCGAAGTAATCCTGCAGCGTTTTGAGCGCAATATTGACGATGCTCCCGTCGATAGTGCTCATCATCACGCCGCTACCGACGGCAGCCAGCGCCCACCATTTTCGGTTCTGATCTGTAACCTGCAACACTGTCTACTTACTCCCTCTGTCGTTCGCAAGAAGCATAGTATACCCGTAGAAGGGCCACCCCGTCCCCGGAGCGGCCCTCTGGCCCGAGATGTGTGTGTGTCGTCGGGTTAGATCGGGGACAGTGTCTGAAGTTGGCTCTGGTGTCCCGAGCAACGGACGGTTGGCCGGCGGAGCGCGGTCACGTCTCCTGGTAGCCGAGCCAGCGCAGCGACGAGGGGTCGTCGCGCCAGTGGGGGCGCGGCTTGACCCACAGGTCGAGGAACACCTGGCGCCCAAGCGCCGCCTCGATGCCGCGCCGCGCCGCGCTGCCGATCTTCTTGAGCATCGCCCCGCCCGCGCCGATCAGGATGCCCTTCTGCGAGTCCTTCTCGACGTAGATCGTCATGCGGATGTAGATCGCGCGCTCCTTCTCCTCCCACTCCTCGACCTCGACGGCGACGCTGTGCGGCACCTCCTCCTCGGTGTGGCGCAGCACCTGCTCGCGCACTAGCTCGGCCGCGAGCTCGCGCTCGCTCTGGTCGGTCACCTGGTCGGGCGGGTAGAGCAGCGTGCCCTCGGGCAGCCGCTTCACGATCTCGTCCACCAGCGCCTCGAGCCCCTCGCCCCGCAGCGCCGAGATCGCCACCTCCATGTCCCACGGGCCGAGGTCGCGGTAGGCCTGGAGGTTCTCCGCGCCGTGCTTGGTCGGGCGGTCCACCTTGTTGAGCACCAGCAGGTGCGGCGCCCGCGCGCGGCGCACCAGGTCCGCGATGCGGCGGTCCAGCCGGCGCGGCGGCTCCGAGATGTCCACGACGAAGCAGATCACGTCGGCGTCGGGGATGCTGCGGCGCGCCTGCTCGACCATATAGCTGCCCAGCCGCGTGCGCGGCTGGTGGATCCCCGGCGTGTCGACGAAGACGATCTGCGCGCCGGGGCGGTTGAGGATGCCGCGTATGGCGGTGCGGGTGGTCTGGGGCTTGCGCGAGACGATCGCCACCTTCTGGCCGAGCAGGGCGTTGAGCAGCGTGGACTTGCCGACGTTCGGCCGGCCGACGATCGCGACGAAGCCGGAGCGAACGGGCTCGAGGCCGGGCGAAAGGCTCTCCGAATCGGGCCGCGGCCGGTCGTCAGCCGCCGGCGCCTCACCGGCCGCCGGCTCCTCGTCCTCCTCCAGGCTGACGAGGAACGGCTCGAGCCGGCCCAGCCGCTGCTCCAGCTCGAACTCGGGCGCGGTCGTCACCTCGAACCCCTGCAGCCGGTCGTCGGCGTCGAAGTCAAGGATGGCCGTCTCCTGGAGCGGCTGGACCGTGGCCGGCTCCTCGTCCACCATCAGCACCGTCAGCGTGTAGTCCGCGCTGCGGTAGCTGACCTGCGGGTGCTGGAGCGCCAGCGCCAGGTCCTGCTCGGTGATGCTCTCGTCCAGCTCCAGCTCGCACCCGATCACCTGGCCGTCGCCGTCCAGCAGCAGGGAGCCGGCGCACTCGCCCTCGCCGGCCGTGCTGCCGGCCTCGATCTCGGTGAAGTACCAGTAGATCGTGCGCGCCTCGGGGTCGAATGAGACAGTTACCATCGCTACAAGCCCTTATTGACACGAGCTACGCGGCCGTGCCGACCGCCCTCCCTGGC